>NZ_JBSGUP010000770.1:0-3604 GCF_053607985.1 Streptomyces sp. NPDC055078 | reverse complement strand
ACGGGGTGGCTCAGCCCGCCGGCCAGGCGCCCGCCGCCGCCCCGCCCGCACCCGCCGCACCGGCCCCGGCCGCCCCCGCGGCGGCGCCCGCCGCGAGCGCCCCTGCGCCGGCCCCGGCGAAGCAGCCCGCGCCACAGCAGGCCCCGCAAGTCCAGCAAGTCCAGCAGGCAACAGCCAAGCCGGCCACCCCCGCCAAGGCGGACGCCGGCCCGGCCGGCGGCCCCGAGCTGGTCACGCTCCGTGGCCCGGCCGCGGCCGTCGCGAAGAACATGAACGCATCGCTGGGGATGCCCACGGCCACCTCCGTGCGCGCCGTCCCGGTGAAGCTGCTCTTCGACAACCGCATCGTCATCAACAACCACCTCAAGCGCGCCCGGGGCGGGAAGGTCTCCTTCACCCACCTCATCGGCTACGCGATGGTGCAGGCCCTCAAGGCCATGCCGATGATGAACCACTCCTTCGCCGAGAAGGACGGCAAGCCGACGCTGGTCAAGCCGGAGCACATCAATTTCGGCCTCGCCATCGACCTGGTCAAGCCCAACGGCGACCGCCAGCTCGTCGTCGCGGCCATCAAGCAGGCCGAGACGCTCAACTTCTTCGAGTTCTGGCAGGCGTACGAGGACATCGTCCGCCGCGCCCGCGGCAACAAGCTGACGATGGACGACTTCACCGGCGTCACGGTCTCGCTGACCAACCCCGGCGGACTGGGCACCGTCCACTCCGTGCCGCGGCTGATGCCCGGACAGTCGGTCATCATGGGCGTCGGCTCGATGGACTACCCCGCCGAGTTCCAGGGCACCTCCCAGGACACCCTGAACAAGCTGGGCATCGCCAAGGTCATGACGCTGACCTCGACCTATGACCACCGGGTGATCCAGGGCGCCGCCTCCGGCGAGTTCCTGCGGATCGTGGCCAACCTCCTCCTCGGCGAGAACGGCTTCTACGACGAGATCTTCGAGGCCCTGCGGATCCCGTACGAGCCGGTCCGCTGGCTCAAGGACATCGACGCCTCGCACGACGACGACGTCACCAAGGCCGCCCGGGTCTTCGAGCTGATCCACTCCTACCGGGTGCGCGGCCATGTCATGGCCGACACCGACCCGCTGGAGTACCGCCAGCGCAAGCACCCCGACCTGGACATCACCGAGCACGGGCTCACCCTGTGGGACCTGGAGCGCGAGTTCGCCGTCGGCGGCTTCTCCGGCAAGTCCCTGATGAAGCTCCGCGAGGTGCTCGGCGTTCTGCGCGACTCGTACTGCCGCACCACCGGCATCGAGTTCATGCACATCCAGGACCCCAAGCAGCGCAAGTGGATCCAGGACCGGGTGGAGCGCCCGCACTCCAAGCCGGAGCGCGAGGAGCAGCTGCGCATCCTGCGCCGGCTGAACGCGGCGGAGGCGTTCGAGACCTTCCTGCAGACCAAGTACGTCGGCCAGAAGCGGTTCTCGCTGGAGGGCGGCGAGTCCGTCATCCCGCTGCTCGACGCGGTCATCGACTCGGCGGCCGAGTCGCGCCTGGACGAGGTCGTCATCGGCATGGCCCACCGCGGCCGGCTGAATGTGCTGGCGAACATCGTCGGCAAGTCGTACGCCCAGATCTTCCGGGAGTTCGAGGGCAATCTCGACCCGAAGTCGATGCACGGCTCCGGCGATGTGAAGTACCACCTGGGCGCCGAGGGCACCTTCACCGGCCTCGACGGCGAGCAGATCAAGGTCTCGCTGGTCGCCAACCCCTCCCATCTGGAGGCGGTCGACCCGGTGCTTGAGGGTGTCTCCCGCGCCAAGCAGGACGTCATCAACAAGGGCGGCACGGACTTCACCGTCCTGCCGGTCGCCCTCCACGGTGACGCGGCCTTCGCCGGGCAGGGCGTGGTCGCCGAGACGCTGAACATGTCGCAGCTGCGCGGCTACCGCACCGGTGGCACGGTCCATGTCGTCATCAACAACCAGGTCGGCTTCACCGCCGCCCCGGAGTCGTCCCGCTCCTCGATGTACGCGACCGATGTGGCCCGCATGATCGAGGCGCCGATCTTCCATGTGAACGGCGACGACCCCGAGGCGTGCGTCCGGGTGGCGCGGCTCGCCTTCGAGTTCCGCCAGACGTTCAACAAGGACGTCGTGATCGACCTCATCTGCTACCGCCGCCGCGGTCACAACGAGGGCGACAACCCGCAGTTCACCAACCCGCAGATGGTCGCGCTGATCGACAAGAAGCGCTCGGTGCGCAAGCTCTACACCGAGTCGCTGATCGGCCGCGGCGACATCACGCTGGAAGAGGCGGAGCAGGCGCTCCAGGACTTCCAGGGCCAGCTGGAGAAGGTCTTCGCCGAGGTCCGCGAGGCCACCAGCCACCCGGCCCCGGCGCATGTCCCGGACGCGCAGGCCGAGTTCCCGGTGGCGGTCACCACCGCGATCTCCCAGGAGGTCGTGAAGCGGATCGCCGAGTCCCAGGTCAATATCCCGGACAATGTCACCGTCCACCCGCGGCTGCTGCCGCAGCTCCAGCGGCGGGCGTCCTCGGTCGAGGACGGCACCATCGACTGGGGCATGGGCGAGACGCTCGCCATCGGCTCACTGCTGATGGAGGGCACCCCGGTCCGCCTCTCCGGCCAGGACACCCGGCGCGGCACCTTCGGCCAGCGCCACGCGGTCCTGGTCGACCAGGAGACCAACGAGGACTACACCCCGCTGCTCTACCTCACCGACGAGCAGGCCCGTTACAACGTCTACGACTCGCTGCTCAGCGAGTACGCGGCGATGGGCTTCGAGTACGGCTACTCGCTGGCCCGCCCGGACGCGCTGGTCATGTGGGAGGCGCAGTTCGGCGACTTCGTCAACGGCGCGCAGACCGTGGTGGACGAGTTCATCTCCTCCGCCGAGCAGAAGTGGGGCCAGACATCCGGCGTCACCCTGCTGCTGCCGCACGGCTACGAGGGCCAGGGCCCGGACCACAGCTCCGCCCGCCCCGAGCGGTTCCTCCAGATGTGCGCGCAGCACAACATGACGGTCGCCATGCCGACGCTGCCGTCGAACTACTTCCATCTGCTGCGCTGGCAGGTCCACAACCCGCACCACAAGCCGCTGATCGTCTTCACCCCGAAGTCGATGCTCCGGCTGAAGGCGGCGGCGTCCAAGGTGGACGAGTTCCTCACCGGCGGCTTCCGCCCGGTGATCGGCGACGAGTCGGTCGACCCGGCCGAGGTGCGCAAGGTCGTCTTCACCACCGGCAAGGTCTACTACGACCTGGACGCCGAGCGGAAGAAGCGGGGCGTCACGGACACCGCGATCATCCGCCTGGAGCGGCTGTACCCGCTGCCGGGTGCGGAACTCCAGGCCGAGATCGCCAAGTTCCCGAACGCCGCGAAGTACCTGTGGGCGCAGGAGGAGCCGGCGAACCAGGGCGCGTGGCCGTTCATCGCGCTGAACCTGATCGACCACCTGGACCTCGCCGTCGGCGCGGACATCCCGCACGGCGAGCGGCTCCGGCGCATCTCGCGCCCGCACGGCTCGTCCCCGGCGGTGGGTTCGGCCAAGCGGCACCAGGCGGAGCAGCAGCAGCTCCTGAACGAGGTCTTCGACGCCTGACCCTGAGCCTGCCCCGTATG
>NZ_JBSGUP010000769.1:0-3609 GCF_053607985.1 Streptomyces sp. NPDC055078 | reverse complement strand
CACTATCCACACCCCCACCGCCTGGGTCTCGGGCCCGTGGGTTCACTCCTACCCCTCCCACCGGCCCCCGCGGGCCACCGCGGGGGGGCGCCCCCGTCACTGGGGCCCCCCGCCTCTCTCTGTCTGTACGGCCGATCCGCGGATGTGTACGCGCGCCGGATGTCGGCCGAATGCCCGATGTGTACGGGCGCCGGACGTCCGCGCCCGATGTGTACGGGCATCCGGCCGGTCAGGGCTTGTGGGGCGGAACCGTCTTGCCCGACTCCGCGTCGACCACCGTCCGGTCACCGAGCGGCTTGTCCAGCGTCACCTTCTCCTTCAGCTCCTTGGCGACGAGGATGCAGACCTTGCCCGGCTTCGGCTTCGCCTCGGCGATCCGCACCTCCACCCGGCCGTCCTTCTCGGCCGCGGTCGCCCGGTAGTCGCTGCACACCCCGCCCCAGAAGGTGACCGTCAGCGTCCGCCCGTCCGCGGAGAAGGACTGCACCCGCCGGTCGGCCGACGGTACGGCCGGGTCCGACGACGGTCCGCTCGGCTCGGTGCCCTGGCCGGGCGCGGGCGGCTGCGGGGGAGTGTCCCCCGGCGCTGTCGTCCCCGGCCGGTCCGGCTGCGGCAGCAGGCCGGGCTCCACGGCGGGTTCGGCCACCGTGCGCCGCTCCCCGCCACCGCTCGGCTCCACCTGGAACAGCCAGGACGGTACGAGGGCGAGCCGCCCGCCCACCTGCTGCGCGGAGAGCCCGAAGTCCGCGTCGGTGACCGTCATCCGCACCGGCGCGGGCGGCTTCTGCCGCGCGTCGCACGGGAGGTCCGCCCGCTGCTCGCCCTCGGCCGGCACTCCGGTGGCGCAGGCGGTGATCCCGCAGGGGAGGTCCTGTGCGGCGGTGCCCGCCTTCGGCGGAGCGGTGCAGCCGGGAGCGTGCTCCGGGCTGCCGGGGCCGGACCGGTCGCCGGACCCGTTGCCGGACCCGTTGCCGGACCGGTTCAGCCGCTTCAGCGCCTCATCGGCGGAGAGTACGGGCTGGTCCGTGCCCTTCACGGGCTCCAGGAGCTGCCCGCCGCCGCCGATCACCTTGCCGTCGGCGCCGACCCGGACACCGGTCGTCCAGCCGTACGTCGGCAGTCCGCCGATCACCGGCTCCGCGTTGACCACCCGCGCCCCGCCCAGCACCTGCCGTGCGTCCAGCCGGGCGGTGCCCTGTCCCACGGCCTTCAGCACGGGCCCGGCCGCCTTCTTCGCGGCCTCCTCGCTGACCGGGGTGCCGCCGGAGTCCGCGCCCCCGCCGGAATCCCCGCTTCCGCCCGTACAGACATCGCCCTTCGGGCAGTTGTCACCCCCGGGGACGAACCGGTGGAACGTCCAGGTCCCCGGCGCCTGCCGCTCGACCCGGAGCGTGGGCCCCGCACCGTCCCGGCCCTCGCCGAGCTGCCAGGCGGTGCCGACCAGCCGCGGTGATCCCGGCAGCCCCAGCGCCCCGGCCAGCCGGGTCACCTGCTCCGCGGAGACCGTGCCCCGAGGCTGGCGCACCGCCGCGCTGTCCGGCCCGTCCGGCAGCCCGCCCCGCGCCCGGTAGACGGTTCCGTCACCGGACGGGTCCGGCTCACCCGGCGCGATACCGGGCGGAGCCGGGAGGCCGGGCGACCTCGCGTCCGCCACCGTCGAACGCTCCCTGCCGTCCCCGCTGTCCGCGCCATCGCCCTCGGCACCCGCCGTCGCGAAGTATGTGCCACCGCCGCCCGCGATCAGCACCACGGCCACCACCGAGGCGACAAGCGGGAAGCGCCGGCGGCGGGCGCTGTGATCCGTGTTCTCCGTGGTGCTCACCGCATCGCTCCTTGGTCTCCGGTCCCCGTCGTACCCGGGGCAGCTATGGGACGGAGCAGGGGCGCGCACGGTTCCCCGACGCGCTCTCGGTCACCGGTCACCCATGACCGGCGTGCCGCCGAAGCCTCCTGAGGCGCCGCTCAGCGGCCGTATCCCCACCCGTACATACCGTCGACGAGCCGGACCGACGCGGCGGGTACCACCACACCGTGAATCCGCGACGGCGGCACCGGCGCGGGGGCCGCGGCAGTGGGTGCCACCCAGCGCGGCGCCATCCGCACGCAGTCACCGCGCAGCTCCGCCAGGGTGGAGTCGGACTCGAAGGACGCACGACGCCCGGTGGAATTTGTCATATCGGCACCGTACGCAGGGGCCGGTGTGCGAACAAAGACCTACTATCAGGTAGTTTCCGCCCGGCGGCGCAGGACGCCCGAACCGGATAGCGTGAGGCGTCAACGCCACCCCGCCCCAGGAGTGCCTCGCCGTGCGAATCGCAGTCACCGGCTCCATAGCAAACGACCACCTCATGACGTTCCCCGGCCGTTTCGCCGACCAGCTGGTCGCGGACCAGTTGCACACGGTCTCCCTCTCCTTCCTGGTCGACAGCCTCGATGTGCGCAGGGGCGGTGTCGGCGCCAACATCTGCTTCGGCATGGGCCAGCTGGGCACCAACCCCATCCTCGTCGGCGCGGCCGGCGCGGACTTCGACGAGTACCGCGCCTGGCTCGACCGCCACGGCGTGGACACCGGGTCCGTACGGATCTCCGAGGTCCTGCACACCGCGCGCTTCGTCTGCACCACCGACGCCGACCACAACCAGATCGGCTCCTTCTACACGGGCGCGATGAGCGAGGCCCGGCTGATCGAGCTGAAGTCCGTCGCCGACCGCGTCGGCCGCCTCGACCTCGTCCTCATCGGCGCGGACGACCCCGAGGGGATGCTGCGGCACACCGAGGAGTGCCGCTCCCGGCGGATCCCCTTCGCCGCCGACTTCTCGCAGCAGATCGCGCGGATGTCCGGGGACGAGATCCGGATACTGCTGGACGGCGCGACCTATCTGTTCTCCAACGAGTACGAGAAGGGGCTCATCGAGTCCAAGACCGGCTGGACGGACTCGGAGATCCTCGACCGGGTCGGCCACCGCGTCACCACCCTCGGCGCCCGGGGCGTCCGCATCGAGCGCGCGGGCCACGACCTCATCGAGGTCGGCTGCCCCGAGGAAGAGGCGAAGGTCGACCCCACGGGTGTCGGCGACGCCTTCCGCGCGGGGTTCCTGTCGGGGCTGTCCTGGGGTGTCAGCCTGGAGCGGGCCGCGCAGGTGGGCTGCATGCTCGCGACACTCGTGATCGAGACCCTCGGCACCCAGGAGTACACCCTGCGCCGCGCCCACTTCATGGACCGCTTCACCAAGGCGTACGGCGACGACGCGGCCCAGGAGGTCAAGGCCCACCTGTCCTGACCCCGCCGCCGACGGGTGCCCGGCGGGGGCAGAGCCCCGGTAGGGCCCGCGCAGACGGAGCACCGGGCACCCCGGGCCACGGCCGCACCCGCCCCCCGGCCTCAGGACACGCGGCGGACCGTGTACGCCGACCCCCTCTCCAGCGCCTCCTCGCCCACGTACTCCTGCCCCCGCATCCCGCACCACGCGGGAATGTCCAGCCGTGCCGCCTCGTCGTCCGACAGCACCCGCACCGTCCCGCCCACCCGTACCTCCCTGATCACCTTCGCCAGCTCGATCACCGGAATCGGGCACCGCTTCCCGAGGGCGTCGACGACGAGGGAGGCGG
>NZ_JBSGUP010000768.1:0-3621 GCF_053607985.1 Streptomyces sp. NPDC055078 | reverse complement strand
GCAGCGCACGGCTGGGCACGGGGGTGCGAGGGGGGCCCGCACCGCCGGGGGGTGGGGAAAACCCCCCTCCCAAGACTGCGCCACGCACCAGCGCGCCGGAGCGCTGCCGCCGACAGACTCGAACCACACGCGGCGACACCGGCCATCAACGCGATCCACCCGACATGGATACACCCGACAACAGGCATACCCGACATAGGAGTCATAAAGTGACAACGGCTGTGACAATTCCCCGCCATGGGGGCACCGGAGGGCGCACGGCCGTCGCCGCGCGCGGACGGCAGGTCGTCAAGGCGTACGGCTCCGGGGAGACCCGGGTCGTCGCGCTCGACGAGGTCGATGTCGACATCGCCCGCGGGCAGTTCACCGCGATCATGGGCCCGTCGGGCTCCGGCAAGTCGACGCTGATGCACTGCCTCGCCGGACTCGACACCGTCACCTCGGGCCAGATCTATCTCGACGACACCGAGATCACCGGGCTGAAGGACAAGAAGCTCACCCAGCTCCGCCGGGACCGGATCGGCTTCATCTTCCAGGCGTTCAATCTGCTGCCGACGCTCAACGCCCTGGAGAACATCACGCTCCCCATGGACATAGCCGGCCGCAAGCCGGACGCCGCCTGGCTGAACCGGGTCGTGGACACCGTCGGTCTCTCCGACCGGCTCAAGCACCGGCCCACCCAGCTCTCCGGCGGCCAGCAGCAGCGGGTCGCCGTGGCCCGCGCGCTCGCCGCCCAGCCCGAGATCATCTTCGGCGACGAGCCGACCGGCAACCTCGACTCCCGCGCGGGCGCCGAAGTCCTCGGCTTTCTGCGCCGCTCCGTCGACGAGCTGGGCCAGACGATCGTCATGGTCACCCATGATCCCGTCGCCGCCTCCTACGCGGACCGGGTCGTCTTCCTGGCCGACGGCCGGATCGTGGACGAGATGTTCCGGCCCACCGCCGACGCCGTACTGGACCGGATGAAGCACTTCGACGCCCGGGGGCGTACGTCGTGAGCGTATTCAAGACCTCCCGGCGCAACTTCCTCGCGCACAAGGGGCGCATGGCGCTCTCGGCGGTGGCGGTGCTGCTGTCCGTGGCCTTCGTGTCGGGGACACTCGTCTTCACCGACACCATGAACACCACCTTCGACAAGCTGTTCGCGATCACCTCGGCCGATGTCACCGTCAGCCCCAAGGAGGCCGAGGAAGAGGACGACGAGTCCCCGGGCACCGGCCGGCCCGAGTCCCTGCCCGCGTCCGTCCTGGAGCGGGTCAAGTCCGCCGAGGGCGTGAAGTTCGCCGAGGGCTCGGTCGCCAGCGCGAGCGTGACCGTCGTCAACGCGAAGAACAAGGACGTGGGTGCCGCGTCCGGCGCCCCGACCATCGCCAGCAGCTGGGCCAAGAACGACGAGCGGGCGCTGAAGATCTCCTCCGGCCGGGCGCCGCGCGGCCCCACCGATGTGATGGTCGACGCGGAGACCGCTGACAAACACGGTCTGAAGATCGGTGACGAACTGCGCGTCATCGCCGTCATCGGCGACTTCAGGGCGAAGATCTCCGGTATCGCCTCCTTCAAGGTGACCAACCCCGGCGCGGCCATCGTCTTCTTCGACACCGCCACCGCACAGCGCGAACTGCTCGGCAGGACCGGCCTGTTCACCAATGTGTCGGTCACCTCGGCCGACGGGGTGAGCGACGAACAGCTCAAGAAGAACCTCGCGACGGCCCTCGGCGGGACCTATGAACTCCAGACCGCCAAGGAGTCCGCCGACGAGAGCCGCAAGGACGTCGGCGAGTTCCTCAATGTGATGAAGTACGCGATGCTCGGCTTCGCCGGAATCGCCCTCCTCGTCGGTGTGTTCCTCATCGTCAACACCTTCTCCATGCTGGTCGCCCAGCGCACCCGCGAGATCGGCCTGATGCGGGCCATCGGCTCCAGCCGCAAGCAGGTCAACCGCTCGGTTCTGATCGAGGCGCTCTTCCTCGGCATCGTCGGCTCCATCGCCGGTGTCGGCGCGGGCGTGGGCCTCGCTGTCGGACTGATGGAACTCATGGGCGGCATGGGCATGAATCTGTCCACCGACGATCTGACCGTGAAGTGGACCACCCCCGCCGTCGGACTCACGCTCGGCATCCTCGTCACCGTCCTCGCCGCCTACGTCCCGGCCCGCCGGGCCGGCAAGGTCTCCCCGATGGCCGCCCTGCGCGACGCCGGAACCCCCGCCGACCGCCGTTCCGGCTGGGTCCGGGCGGTGATCGGCCTCGTCCTCACCGGCGCGGGCACCGCCGCCCTCGTCGCCACCGCCCGGGCCGACAAGGCCCAGGAGGGCTCCATGGTCCTCGCGGGCGGTGTCGTCCTCACCCTCCTCGGCTTCGTCATCATCGGCCCGCTGCTCGCGAGCGTGGTCGTCCGGGCCCTCAGCGCCGTGGTCCTGCGCGGCTTCGGCCCCGTCGGCCGCCTCGCCGAGCGCAACGCCCTGCGCAACCCCCGGCGTACGGGGGCGACCGGTGCCGCCCTGATGATCGGCCTCGCCCTGGTGGCGTGCCTGTCGGTGGTCGGCTCCTCCATGGTCGCCTCGGCGACCCAAGAGCTGGACAAGTCGGTCGGCGCGGACTTCATCGTCGGGTCCCAGACCGGGCAGCCGCTCGTGCCGCAGGCCCACGAGGCCATGAAGAAGGTCGACAGCGTCGACCACATCACCCAGGTCAGGGAGGTGACCGCCAAGATCACCGCCCCCGACGGCGCGACCGCGCGGGAGGGCATCGTCGCCGCCGACCCGACGTACGCACAGGATCTGCGCCGCGAGACCGTCTCCGGCGACCTGTCCGCCGCGTACGGCAAGGACTCGATCTCGGTCGGCGACACCTACGCCAAGAAGCACGGCGTGAAGGTGGGGGACAGCCTCACCGTGGCCTTCACCGGCGGCGCCACCGTCAAACTGACGGTCCGGGCGGTCACCTCCGACGACACCGGCCTCGACCAGGGCGCGAAGTACATCAGCACGGCCACCGCGAAGGACCACATCCCCGCCGGCAAGCTCGCCCAGAACCGGATGCTGCTCGCGTCCGCGAAGGACGGGCAGGAGACGGAGACGTACGCCGCGCTCAAGACCTCACTGGAGGCGTATCCGCAGTACAAGGTGCAGAACCAGAGCGACTACAAGCAGACCCTCAAGGACCAGATCGGCCAGCTCCTCAACATCGTCTACGGTCTGCTCGCGCTCGCCATCATCGTCGCGGTGCTGGGAGTGGTGAACACCCTCGCCCTCTCGGTCGTCGAGCGCACCCGCGAGATCGGCCTGATGCGCGCCATCGGCCTCTCCCGCCGCCAGCTCCGGCGCATGATCCGCCTGGAATCCGTCGTCATCGCCCTCTTCGGCGCACTGCTCGGCCTCGGCCTGGGCATGGGCTGGGGCACCGCCGCCCAGAAGCTCCTCGCCCTGGAGGGGCTGGGGGTCCTGGAGATCCCCTGGCCCACGATCGGCGGCGTGTTCGTGGCATCGGCCTTCGTGGGGCTGCTCGCGGCGCTGGTGCCGGCGTTCAGGGCGGGCCGGATGAATGTGCTGAACGCGATCGCGACGGAGTAGCTCCGGTACCTACGGGGGCGGCTACGGGGGTACGGGGGGCGGCCCCGGGG
>NZ_JBSGUP010000767.1:0-3623 GCF_053607985.1 Streptomyces sp. NPDC055078 | reverse complement strand
CGTGCGCCGGAGCGCCTCCGGCGCACCGCTGGCCGTACGCAGCTCCAGCGGCTCACCGGCACCCGCCACATCGGCGAGGTCGCCGGGCACCGAGGTCGAGTTGGGCCGACGGCCGCCCCGGCCCTCGCCCAGCACCTGCCAGCCACCACGGGTCAGCGTGATGTAGGCACCGCAGCGAAGCCCATGCAGGGTGCAGGCGTCCCGCAGCCCCCACATCCAGGCGCCGTCCTCCTCCGTCCACCGTTCGTCCCCGTCGCGGCAGTAGAGCAGTACGGCGGTACGCACCGGGGTGCGACGGCGCAGATCATGCGGGATCACCCTGCGCAGATGGGCCAGCAGGGCGTTCCGGAACTCCCAGCCGTCCACCGGGGCGGAGCGGCGGGCGAACGAAGCGCTCGCCGAGAGGCGTTCCTCGGGGTCGAGCACCGCGACGACCGCCATCATCGGCGTCGGCCGGTGGCGGGCATGCAGCCCGCTGACCACCTCTCGGGGATTGCGCAGCAGCGGGATCCCCGCCTCTGCCCACTCGGCAGGCTCAAGCATCCTGGCGAGGCGGCTGGCGGAGTTGGCCGTGTTGGTCATCGAGGTGGCTGCGGACGAAGCGAATCCGAAGGTCACAGTCCTCCCTTCGCATACGCGCCCACAGTGCGGGCAGGGTCGGGTGAGGGCGCACCGCGACACAGGCCCTTCGGACCGCGAACGGGCCGTGCGGGGAGCCCTTCAATTCTTCCTGCCCCGTGGGCATGCGGCAACGAGCAATTTGGCGTCAGCGGCGGGAATCGGCGGTTATGGCGCTCATATCCCTGCCCATCAGTATCCCCCAAGACACCGCCCCTGGCTCCCCTTCGTCACGCTTGAACCGCAAGGACCAGCGGAAACACCCCTTTCGCGCCCGCCCGCCGAAGCAATCGCGCCGCCACCGCCAAAGTCCAGCCACTGTCCGAAAGATCGTCGACCAGCAGCACCGGACCGTCGGCCTCCGCCAGCGTCTCCGCCAGCGCCGCCGGAACCGTGAACGCCTCGTGCAGGGCGCGCACCCGCTGAGCGCTGTTGGTACGCGAGATCCGCTCCCCGGCGCCGTCGAGTGCGTACTCCACCGAGCCGAGCAGGGGCATCCGTCCGACCTCGGCGATCCGGGCGCCGAGGGACCCCACCAGCTCGGGCCTACCCCGGGAGGCCACGGTGACGACTCCGACCGGGCGGGCGGCCGCGTCCGGCGCTCCGGAGGCCCAGCCGCCGGGCCCCTTCGCCCAGTCCGCCAGCACCGTCACCACCGCGTCCACCACATCGGCCGCGACAGGGCCGTCCGGCGACTGCGGTGCCAGCAGCGGACGCAGCCGATTGCCCCACCCGATGTCGGAGAGCCGTCCCAGCGCGCGGCCCGTGAACCCCTGCTCCCCTTCGGGGATACGGCCCTTGAGAGCGACACCCACCGCCGCCAGCCCGGTGGGCCACATCCTGCGCGGCTCCACCTCCACCCCCGGCCGGCTCAGCTCCCCGCGCGCGGCGTCCAGGGCCGCGTCGGAGACCTTGTCGCTGAACCTGCCCCCCGCGCAGTTGTCACAGCGACCGCAGGGCGCTGCCTCCTCGTCGTCGAGCTGGCGTCGCAGAAACTCCATCCGGCAGTTCGTCGACCGGGTGTAGTCCCGCATGGCCTGCTGCTCGGCCGACCGCTGCCGGGCGACCCACGCATATCGCTCGGAGTCGTACGACCAGGGCCGGCCGGTGCTGGTCCAGCCGCCCTTCACCCGGTGCACCGCGCCGTCGACATCCAGGACCTTGAGCATGGTCTCCAGGCGGGTCCGCCGCAGCTCGACGAGCGGCTCCAGGGCGGGCAGCGACAGCGGTCGGTCGGCCCGCGCCAGCACATCCAGGGTGCGCCGCACCAGTTCCTCGGGAGGAAAGGCCACCGAGGCGAAGTACTGCCAGATCGCCTCGTCCTCCCTGCCGGGCAGCAGCAGCACCTCGGCGTGCTCGACACCACGGCCGGCCCGGCCCACCTGCTGGTAGTAGGCGATGGGGGAGGAGGGGGAGCCGAGGTGGACGACGAATCCGAGGTCCGGTTTGTCGAAGCCCATGCCCAGCGCCGAGGTGGCGACCAGCGCCTTGACGCGATTGCCGAGGAGATCCTCCTCGGCCTGCTGCCGCTCCGCGTTCTCCGTACGGCCGGTGTAGGAGGCGACCGGGTGCCCGCACTGGCGGAGATGCGCGGTGACCTCCTCGGCCGCCGCGACGGTGAGGGTGTAGATGATCCCCGAGCCGGGCAACTCGCCGAGATGATCCGCCAGCCAGGCCAGCCGGGTGGCCGCGTCGGGTAGCTGGAGCACCCCCAGGCTGAGGCTCTCCCGGTCCAGGGGGCCGCGCAGGATCAGCGCATCGGTGCCCGCACCCGTGCCCAGCTGTTCGGCGACATCCGCGGTCACCCGGGCATTGGCCGTCGCGGTGGTAGCCAGCACCGGCACATCGGCCGGCAGCTCCGCCAGCATGGTGCGCAGCCGGCGGTAGTCGGGGCGGAAGTCATGGCCCCAGTCGGAGATGCAGTGCGCCTCGTCCACCACCAGCAGCCCGGTGGCGGCGGCCAGGCTGGGCAGCACCTGGTCACGGAAGTCCGGGTTGTTGAGCCGCTCCGGGCTGACCAGCAGCACATCGACCTGGCCCGCCGCCACCTCGGCCCGGACCGAGTCCCACTCCTCGGTGTTGGAGGAATTGATCGTCCGGGCGCGGATCCCCGCCCGGGCCGCCGCCTCCACCTGGTTTCGCATCAGGGCGAGGAGGGGGGAGATGATCACGGTCGGACCGCTGCCCTGGCGGCGCAGCAGCGAGGTCGCGACGAAATAGACGGCGGACTTGCCCCAGCCGGTCCGCTGCACGACCAGCGCCCGGCGCTTGTGGGCGACCAGCGCCTCGATCGCCCGCCACTGGTCCTCGCGCAGCCGGGTGGTGCCCGTGCCGTCCGAGACGAGGCGGGCGAGCACGGCGTCGGCCGATGCCCTGAGGTCCGCGGGCTCCGCGAGGTCTGCGTTGGTCATGGCCCCATGGAACCCGATGGGACCGACAATGCGCGAACGGGTCCACCAGCCTGTGGATAACGTTATCCACAGGGGTCGCGCCGCCGGGCTCGCCGCGAGACCGTCGATGGCATGAACAAGCATCACGACCACACCGGCGGCACATCCCGCACCGACGACCAGCAGATCACCCTGCGCGGCCCGGCCGAACTGGCGGACGCCCTGCCGTACATGCTGGGCTATCACCCCACCGACTCGATCGTGATCGTCGCGCTGCACGGCAGCCGCGGTCGCTTCGGCGGTCGGGTGAGGCTGGGTATTCCACGCTCACCGAGCGAGTGGCCCCCCGTCGCCCGGCAGCTCGCGGATTGCCTGATCGACGGCAGCGAGCGCCGCGGCCCGCGCCCCGACGGCTTCGTTCTCTTCCTCTGCCAGGACCCGGCGGAAGGCGAGCAGAGCCATCAGGTCATGGAGCGACTGCGTCCCCTCGCTCAGCGTCTGCGCACCGCCTGCGGCAAGCGCGATGTGCCCGTGTACGAGGCGCTGTGCATCTCCGACGGCAGGTTCTGGTCCTACTGCTGTCCCGACAAGCGCTGCTGCCCGCCGGAGGGGAGC
>NZ_JBSGUP010000766.1:0-3648 GCF_053607985.1 Streptomyces sp. NPDC055078 | reverse complement strand
GGTGCGCTCCATCCACTCGGATGGGCGTACCCGGGCCGTGGTGCGGGCTCCGGAAGTGGCGGGGTGGATCAGAGTTTTGTCCACGCCTCCGTGAGGACAGTGCGGAGCACGGCCTCGATCTCGTCGAACGTCGACTGGTCGGCGACCAGCGGCGGGGCGAGCTGGATGACCGGGTCGCCGCGGTCGTCGGCGCGGCAGTACAGACCGTTGTCGTACAGCGCCTTGGAGAGGAAGCCGTAGAGCACGCGCTCGGTCTCCTCGTCGGTGAAGGACTCCTTGGTGGCCTTGTCCTTCACCAGTTCGATGCCGTAGAAGAAGCCGTTGCCGCGGACGTCGCCGACGATCGGCAGGTCGTACAGCTTCTCCAGCGTGGCCCTGAAGGCGCCCTCGTTGTCGAGGACGTGCTGGTTGAGGCCCTCGCGCTCGAAGATGTCGAGGTTGGCGACGCCGACGGCGGCGGAGACCGGGTGGCCGCCGAAGGTGTAGCCGTGCAGGAAGGTGTTGTCGCCCTGATAGAACGGCTCGGCCAGCCGGTCGGAGATGATGCAGGCGCCGATCGGGGAGTAGCCCGATGTCATGGCCTTGGCGCAGGTGATCATGTCCGGTACGTAGCCGAACTTGTCGCAGGCGAAGGTGGTGCCCAGCCGGCCGAAGGCGCAGATGACCTCGTCCGACACCAGCAGGACGTCGTACTGGTCGCAGATCTCCCGGACGCGCCGGAAGTACCCGGGCGGCGGCGGGAAGCAGCCGCCGGCGTTCTGCACGGGCTCCAGGAAGACCGCGGCCACGGTGTCGGGGCCCTCGAAGAGGATCTGCTGCTCGATCTGGTCGGCAGCCCAGCGGCCGAACGCCTCGGGGTCGTCCCCGTGGATCGGCGCGCGGTAGATGTTGGTGTTCGGCACCTTGTGCGCGCCGGGCACCAGCGGCTCGAAGGGGGCCTTCAGGGCGGGCAGACCGGTGATGGACAGGGCGCCCTGAGGGGTGCCGTGATAGGCGACCGCACGCGAGATGACCTTGTACTTGGTGTGCTTGCCCTGGAGTTTGAAGTACTGCTTGGCCAGCTTCCAGGCGGTCTCGACCGCCTCGCCGCCACCCGTGGTGAAGAAGACCTTGTTGAGGTCGCCGGGGGCCTTGTCGGCCAGCCGCTCGGCCAGCTCGACCGCCTTGGGGTGGGCGTAGGACCAGACCGGGAAGAAGGCCAGATCCTGGGCCTGCTTGTACGCGGCCTCGGCCAGCTCGTGACGGCCGTGGCCCGCGTTGACCACGAAGAGGCCGGCGAGGCCGTCGATGTAGCGCTTGCCCGCGTCGTCGTAGATGTAGGTGCCCTCACCGCGGACGATGGTGGGGACTGGGGCGTTCTCGTACGCCGACATGCGGGTGAAGTGCATCCACAGGTGGTCGTACGCGGCCTTGGAGAGGTCGCTGCGTTCCTTGGTCACGGCTATCGGGTTCCCCACATATAGGTCTGCTTCTTGAGCTTGAGGTAGACGAAACTCTCGGTGGACCGCACACCGGGGAGCGCGCGGATCCGTTTGTTGATCACTTCGAGCATGTGGTCGTCGTCCTCGCAGACGATCTCCACCATCAGGTCGAAGGAGCCCGCGGTGATCACCACGTACTCGCATTCGTCCATGGCGGTCAGTCCCTCCGCCACCGGGTCGAGGTCGCCCTCGACGGTGATGCCGATCATCGCCTGCCGCCGGAACCCCACGGTGAGGGGATCCGTCACGGCGACGATCTGCATGACGCCCTGGTCGAGCAGCTTCTGGACCCGCTGCCGTACGGCCGCCTCGGACAGGCCCACGGCCTTGCCGATCGCGGCGTACGGACGGCGTCCGTCCTCTTGGAGCTGCTCGATGATCGCGAGGGAGACGGCGTCGATCGTCGGGGTCCCCGCGTGCTGGGCGGTCCCGTTCCTGGAGTCTGCGCTTCGACTGGCCACGGACTCACCATGCACTGGGAGTCGTCTGTCTTGTCAAGTCCCACTCGATGAAATTCGTTGTCGAAGCTCTTGAATGACACCGAATCCGAAGTTTTCGAGGGTCGAGGCTGTCGAAAGCGTCACTCCTGGGCTTAGGCTGAGCCTGTCTGAATCATCGGAAAGCCAATCCGAAACCAATCGGAATCCAATCGGAGATCTGACAGGAGGGGTGGCAACAGTGACCACCGAGCTGCGTCGTCTGCGCAACTACATCAACGGGGAGTTCCGGGACGCCGCCGACAGGCGGACGATCGATGTCATCAACCCGGCCACCGGCGAGGTGTACGCCACGTCACCGCTCTCGGGGCAGGGCGATGTCGACGCGGCCATGGCCGCCGCCGATGCCGCCTTCCCGTCCTGGCGGGACACCACCCCGGCCGAGCGCCAGCGGCTCTTGCTGAAGGTCGCGGACGCGTTCGAGGAGCGGGCCGATGACCTGATCGCGGCCGAGTCGCAGAACACGGGCAAGCCGCTGGAGCTGGTCCGCACCGAAGAGATCCCGCCGATGGTGGACCAGATCCGCTTCTTCGCGGGCGCGGCCCGGATGCTGGAGGGCCGCTCGGCCGGTGAGTACATGGAGGGCTTCACCTCCATGGTCCGCCGGGAGCCGGTCGGCGTCTGCGCGCAGGTCGCGCCGTGGAACTATCCGATGATGATGGCGGTGTGGAAGTTCGCCCCGGCGCTGGCCGCGGGCAACACCGTGGTGCTCAAGCCGTCCGACACCACCCCGGCGTCCACCGTGCTGATCGCCGAGATCATCGGCACGATCCTGCCCAAGGGCGTCTTCAACGTCATCTGCGGCGACCGGGACACCGGCCGCACGATGGTCGAGCACCCGACGCCCGCCATGGCGTCCATCACCGGTTCCGTACGGGCCGGCATCCAGGTCGCCGAGTCGGCGGCCAAGGACGTCAAGCGGGTCCATCTGGAGCTGGGCGGCAAGGCGCCGGTCGTCGTCTTCGAGGACCTCGACAGCGAGGCCATCGCCAAGGCCGCTGCGGAGATCTCCGTCGCGGGCTACTTCAACGCCGGGCAGGACTGTACGGCGGCGACCCGGGTGCTGGTCCAGGAGTCCATCCACGACGAGTTCGTCGCCGCGCTGGCCAAGGCCGCCGCGGAGACGAAAACCGGTGCGCCGGACGACGAGGACGTCCTCTACGGCCCGCTGAACAACGCCAACCAGCTCGCCCAGGTGTCGGGCTTCGTCGACCGGCTCCCGGCGCACGCCAAGGTGGAGGCGGGCGGCAGCCGGGTGGGCGACAAGGGGTACTTCTACGCGCCGACGGTCGTCTCCGGGCTGAAGCAGGACGACGAGATCATCCAGAACGAGGTCTTCGGACCGGTGATCACGGTCCAGTCGTTCACGGACGAGGCCCAGGCACTGGAGTGGGCGAACGGCGTCGAGTACGCGCTCGCCTCATCGGTGTGGACCAAGGACCACGGGCGCGCGATGCGGATGTCGAAGGCGCTGGACTTCGGCTGTGTGTGGATCAACACCCATATCCCGCTCGTCGCCGAGATGCCGCACGGCGGCTTCAAGAAGTCCGGGTACGGCAAGGACCTGTCGGCGTACGGGTTCGACGACTACACCCGTATCAAGCATGTGATGACCTCGCTGGACGGCTGACCCGCCGACATCTGCCCGGTGGACCGGCGCCCGCGAGGGG
>NZ_JBSGUP010000765.1:0-3660 GCF_053607985.1 Streptomyces sp. NPDC055078 | reverse complement strand
CCGCCGATGAGTCCGGCGCGCTCGCGGAGTCAACCGGCGGAGTCGTACCGTCCGAATCCGGTCCCGGAGGAGGAGCAGGGACGCTCTGGCCAGGGACATGACCGGAGACAATCGGAGCAGGAACATGGGAGAAGTGGTTGCCGTCGAGTTCGTCTCGCTGGACGGGGTCGTGCAGTCGGTCCTGTCGGCCGACGAGGACCGGGAGGGCGGCTTCGACCGGGGCGGCTGGGTGCCGCCGTACGTCGACGAGACGGTCGAGGCGTTCATGAGCACGACCACCGCGGGGGCGGCCGGGATGCTCCTGGGGCGCAGGACGTACGAGATCTTCGCGTCGACCTGGCCGTACGCCGACCAGGGTGACCCCGCAGTGGCGGCGATGAACGCGATGCCGAAGTACGTCGTGAGCCGCAGTCCCCGTGAGCCGACCTGGGTGAACACCGTTCCGCTGGGTCCGGATCTGTCCGCCGAGGTGGCGAGGATCACGGGCGGGACCGACGGTTACCTGCTGGTGCCGGGCAGCGCGGACCTGCTGCGGAGCCTCGTGGAGCTGGATCTCGTCGACGAGTACCGGCTGCTCGTCCTCCCGCTGATCGTGGGCGGCGGGAAGCGGCTGTTCGAGGGGAACAGTGTGCTGCGGCGGCTGTCCCTGGTGGACACGCGGACATCGAAGAGCGGCGTGCTGATCTCCACGTACCGGCGTTCCGCCCGGCCCTGAGGGGCGCCGGAACAATCACGGACGCGGCGACCGACGGGGACACGGTGCGGCTTGCCCCGGTCAGGATTCAGCCCGTCGAATCCGGCGACGTGGCCGCCGCCGTGGGCCGCACGGCGGTCGGCGAGCCGGTCGACGGTGTCCGGTGGGTGAGGTGGCTCCGTCGTCGGGCCACCCCAACCCGTTCCTGGGTGTACGAGGGCCACCCTCGGCCCTCCCCCCGCCCGCCGGAGTCACGGACACTGGCGGCATGAACCAGATCGTGGAGCTGGGCGAGTTCCTCCGTTCGTGCCGGGGCCGGGTGCGTCCGGCGGACGCGGGACTACCGGGGACGGCCCGGCGCCGGGTGCCGGGGCTGCGCCGTGAGGAGCTGGCGCATCTGGCGGGCGTCAGCATCGACTACTACACCCGCCTGGAGCAGGGGCGCAGCCGCACCGCGTCGCCGGAGATCCTGGAGGCGCTGGCGACGGCGCTGCGCCTGGACGGCACCGAGCGGGCGCATCTGTACGATCTCGCGAACCGGCGGCCCCTGCGGCCCCGGCGGTACCGCGCCGCCCCGGCCGAGCGGGTCAGCCCCGCCTCCCACCGGCTGCTCACCACCCTGGACTCCGCCTGCTGTCCCGCGTTCGTCCTGGGCCGGCGTACGGACGTGGTGGCGTCCAACGCGCTTGCACGGGCGCTCATCGCCGACTTCGACGCCCTGGCCGCGCACGAGCGCAACCTGGCCCGGTTCCTCTTCCTCGACCCCGCCGCCCGCGAGCTGTACGCGGACTGGCACGGCGCCGCCGCGGACACCGCCGCCATGCTGCGCCTGGACGCCGGGCGGCACCCCGGGGACCCGCGGCTGGGCGAACTCGTCGGCGAACTCGCCGTGCGCAGCGAGCACTTCCGTACGTACTGGGCGGAGCGCCGGGTCCATGAGCGGACCGAGGGGACCAAGGGGTACCGCCATCCCGTCGCCGGGGAGCTGACCGTCACGTACCAGGCGCTCGCCCTGCCCGGCGCCAGCGACCAGACCCTGGTCGTCTACAGCACCGAACCCGGGTCGCCCTCCGGGACCGCCCTGCGGTTCCTGGCGAACTGGTCGGCGGAGCCCGTGCCGGAGGGGGCACGCGGCACCGCGCCCACCGAACCGGATTCCACCGGCTGAGCCGGTGTCCGACCCGGGCCTCCCCGATACGGGCGGGGCAGACCGTAGCCTGGGGGCATGAGCAGCAGGAGCACGCCCCTGGGAGAGTTCCTCCGAGCCCGGCGCGGAGCGCTCACCCCCGGGGCGGTGGGTCTGCCCGCGCACGGGCGCCGCTCACCGCCCCCATCGTCAACCCCCTGACCAGGAGGTGGGTCTGCCCGCGCACGGGCGCCGCCGGGTGCCCGGGCTGCGGCGCGAGGAGGTCGCGCTGCTCGCCGGGGTCAGTTCCGACTACTACATGCGTCTGGAGCAGGGCCGCGAGTCGAACCCGTCCGCCCAGGTCCTCGGGGCGGTCGCCGCGGCGCTCCGCCTGGACGACGACGCCACCGGTCATCTGCGCCGGCTCAGCGGGCTCGCAGCGGAGTCCCGGGGCGGAGCCGGTCCGGCCGGTGACACCGACCGGGTCGGCGCGCAGTTGCTCCGCCTCCTCGGCACCTGGTCCGGCACCCCGGCCTTCGTCCTGGGCCCAGCGCTGGACGTCCTGGCCGCCAAACCGCTCGCCAGGGCGCTGCACAGCGGCTTCGAGCGGTTCGACAACCTGGCCCGGATGGCGTTTCTCGACCCGGCGGGCCGCGACTTCTACCGGGAGTGGGAGAGCGCGGCGGGCTCGTGCGTGGCCGAACTCCGCGCGGCGTACGGGCACGATCCCGGGTCCCCGCGGATCGCCGAGGTCGCGCGGACGCTCACCGCGAGGAGCCCTGAGTTCTCGGAGCTGTGGGCCCGCCACGAGGTCCGGGGGAAGACCGGGCGGACGAAGCACCTCCGGCATCCCCGGGCCGGTGATCTGCACATCCGGTACACCGCCTTCACCGTCAACGAGTCCCCTCGGCAGCAGCTCATCGTCTACCAGGCGGAGCCCGCGAGCGGCCCGTCCGAGGCCGTTCTCGCGGCCCTCCGCACCCAGGACTCCCTGGTGGGGCCGGGCGCCGAGTGATCGTCCCCGGCGGGGTCCGGGTACGGTCGGCGTCGGAGTCGATCGGAGTCGTCAGAGTTGTCGGGGCACGAGGGCGGGCCCCGCCGTCACCCCGGCCGTCCCCCGCGCCCGCGTACGCGGCGGGCAGGCGGGAGAATCAGCGCAAGAGCAGCACAGACACCGCAGAAGAGGCGAGGTTCCATACCCGAGGTTCTTGTTCACGTCGACCACGTGGACGGCGTCGTCCGCAAGCCCACCCTGGAGCTGCTGACGCTGGCCCGCCGTCTCGGCGAGCCGGTCGCCGTCGCGCTGGGCTCCGGCGCCGGGGACACCGCCGCCGTACTCGCCGAGCACGGCGCGGTGCGCGTCCTGACCGCCGAGGCGCCGGAGTTCGCCGACTACCTGGTCGTCCCGGCGGTGGACGCGTTGCAGGCCGCGTACGAGAGCGTCGCGCCGGTCGCGGTGCTGGTGCCGTCCTCCCCCGAGGGCAAGGAGATCGCGGCCCGGCTCGCGCTCCGCATCGGCTCCGGCGTCCTCACGGACGCCGTCGACGTCACCGGCGGGGACGAGGGCCCGGTGGTCACGCAGTCCGTGTTCGCGGCGGCGTACACCACCACGTCCCGTGTCACCACAGGGACCCCGGTGATCACCGTGAAGCCCAACGCGGTCGCCGTGGAGGCCGCCCCGGCCAAGGCCGTGACCGAGACGCTGGACGTCACCTTCGGCGACCGGGCCACCGGCACCCGGATCGTCTCCCGCAGCCCGCGCGAGGCGACGGGCCGCCCGGAGCTGACGGAGGCCGCGATCGTGGTCGCCGGGGGCCGGGGCATGGGCAGCGGCGAGAAC
>NZ_JBSGUP010000764.1:0-3660 GCF_053607985.1 Streptomyces sp. NPDC055078 | reverse complement strand
CTGGAGGTGACCGGTACTAATAGGCCGAGGGCTTGACCATCGATTGCTCGCGTCCACTGTGTTGGTTCTGAAACCACGAACAACCGCACCCCCCATGACACGCATCGCGTGTGTGGGCTGAGGGTGGCGGGTTGTGTGTTTCATTGTGTTTCGGTGGTCATAGCGTGTGGGGAACGCCCGGTTACATTCCGAACCCGGAAGCTAAGCCATACTGCGCCGATGGTACTGCAGGGGGGACCCTGTGGGAGAGTAGGACACCGCCGAACAATTATTGGGTGAGGGCCTTGTACCGGATGACCGGTACAAGGCCCTCACGCATTTCCGATGCATTTTCGGGGACGGTACGAGCCACGGGCCCCCTGTGCACGTCACCCGCTTGGCCTGAGGGTAGGGTCGGGGGGCATCGTAGGCACGTTCACAGGAGGCCCCCGGGTGGAGGTCCAGGAGACCGGCGTTCAGACGGACCGGGTTCTCACCATCCCCAACATCCTCAGCATGGCGCGTCTCGCCGGTGTCCCGCTCTTCCTGTGGCTGATTCTCCGTCCTGAGTTCGGGGGGCCGAAGAGCGATGGGTGGGCATTGCTCGTGCTCATGCTCAGCGGTGTCAGCGATTATCTCGACGGCAAGCTGGCGCGGCGATGGAACCAGGTCAGCAGCCTGGGACGGCTGCTCGACCCGGCCGCCGACCGCTTGTACATCCTGTCCACCCTGGTAGGGCTGACCTGGCGGGACATACTCCCCCTCTGGCTCACCGCAGCGCTTGTGGCGCGGGAGCTGATGCTGCTGGTCATGGTGGGTATCCTCCGCCGGCACGGTTATCCGCCGCCCCAGGTGAACTTCCTGGGCAAGGCCGCCACCTTCAACTTGATGTATGCCTTCCCCTTGCTGCTGCTGAGTGACGGGTCAGGGTGGCTGGCGTCACTTTCTGCTATTTTCGGATGGGCGTTCGCCGGATGGGGTACAACTCTGTATTGGTGGGCAGGGATCCTCTATGTGGTCCAGGTCCGCCGACTCGTCAAGGCGGACGCAGTGGCCGATTGACCTCGTCGATGCGGAGCCGTGCAGTGTCGCCGGCCGCGCATGACGCCAGAGGGCCTCTTTGGACGGGCGAAGTCGGCTAGACCGTCTCTCTCAAGGAGGACGCTTCCGACATGAAGGCCGTCGTGATGGCCGGTGGCGAAGGAACCCGACTTCGCCCCATGACTTCAAGCATGCCCAAGCCGCTCCTGCCGGTCGCCAATAGGCCGATCATGGAGCATGTGCTGAGGCTGCTGAAGCGGCATGGGCTCAATGAGACCGTCGTAACCGTGCAGTTTCTGGCATCGCTTGTCAGGAACTATTTCGGCGACGGTGAAGAGCTCGGAATGGAGCTGACCTATGCCAATGAGGAGAAGCCGCTCGGCACCGCAGGCAGTGTGAAGAATGCCGAGGAAGCGCTGAAGGACGACGCCTTCCTCGTCATTTCAGGCGACGCGCTCACAGATTTCGACCTCACGGATCTGATCTCCTTCCACAAGGAGAAGGGCGCGATGGTCACCGTGTGTCTGACACGCGTGCCCAATCCTCTGGAATTCGGCATCACCATCGTCGATGAGGAGGGCAAGGTCGAACGCTTCCTGGAGAAGCCGACCTGGGGCCAGGTGTTCTCGGACACCGTCAACACCGGGATCTATGTCATGGAGCCGGAAGTCTTCGACTATGTCCAGGCCGATGTCTCCGTCGACTGGTCCGGCGATGTGTTCCCGCAGTTGATGAAGGAAGGCAAGCCGATCTACGGCTATATCGCCGAAGGCTACTGGGAGGACGTCGGTACTCACGAGAGCTATGTGAAGGCTCAGGCCGATGTGCTGGAGCGCAAGGTCGAGGTGGACGTGGACGGGTTCGAGATCTCGCCCGGCGTCTGGGTCGCCGAGGGCGCCGAGGTGCATCCGGACGCCGTACTGCGCGGGCCTCTCTATATCGGTGACTACGCCAAGGTCGAAGCCGATGTGGAGATCCGCGAGCACACCGTTGTCGGGTCCAACGTCGTCGTCAAGAGCGGTGCCTTCCTGCACAAGGCCGTGATCCACGACAATGTGTACATCGGAGAGCACTCGAACCTTCGCGGCTGTGTGATCGGCAAGAACACCGACATCATGCGGTCGGCCCGTATCGAGGACGGTGCGGTCATCGGCGACGAGTGCCTCGTCGGTGAAGAATCGATCGTTCAGGGCAATGTACGGGTCTACCCGTTCAAGACCATCGAGGCCGGCGCGTTCGTGAACACCTCGGTCATCTGGGAGTCGAGGGGGCAGGCGCATCTCTTCGGCACCAGGGGAGTGTCCGGGATCCTCAATGTGGAGATCACCCCGGAGCTGGCCGTGCGGCTGGCCGGGGCGTATGCCACCACCTTGAAGAAGGGCGCGACCGTCACCACGGCGCGGGACCACTCGCGTGGTGCCCGGGCGCTCAAGCGGGCCGTGATCTCCGCGCTCCAGGCCAGTGCCATCGATGTACGGGACCTGGAGAACGTCCCACTGCCGGTCGCGCGCCAGCAGACCGCGCGCGGCAGCGCCGGAGGCATCATGATCCGTACGTCGCCGGGGGTGCCCGACTCCGTCGACATCATGTTCTTCGACGAGCGCGGAGCCGACCTCTCCCAGGCAGGGCAGCGGAAGCTGGACCGGGTGTACGCGCGGCAGGAGTACCGGAGAGCGTTCCCCGGTGAGATCGGGGACCTGTACTTCCCGGCGAGCGTCTTCGACTCGTACACCGGCTCTCTCCTGCGCAATGTCGACATCACAGGGATCGCCGAGTCCGGGCTGAAGCTCGTCGTCGACGCCTCCAACGGAAGTGCCGGGCTCGTCCTGCCGAGCCTGCTGGGGCGGCTCGGGGTCGATGCCCTGACCATCAATCCGGGGCTGGACGAGGCCAGGCCCACGGAGACGGCGGATACACGCCGGGCCGGTCTGGTGCGCCTCGGGGAGATCGTGGCGTCCGCGAGAGCGGCCTTCGGGGTGCGGTTCGATCCCGTCGGCGAACGGCTCTCCCTCGTCGACGAGCGCGGGCGCATCATCGAGGACGACCGTGCGCTGCTCGTGATGCTCGACCTGGTGGCGGCGGAACGGCGGAGCGGGCGGGTGGCCCTGCCGGTGACCACCACACGTATCGCCGAGCAGGTGGCGGCGTACCACGGCACCCAGGTGGAGTGGACGACGACCTCGCCCGACGATCTGACCCGGGTGGGCCGTGAGGACAGCACCATCTTCGGCGGGGACGGGCGCGGCGGGTTCATCGTGCCGGAGTTCAGCAGCGTTTTCGACGGCACCGCGGCCCTCGTACGGCTGGTGGGGCTGGTGGCCCGTACGCAGCTCACCCTGAGCCAGATCGACTCCCGGATTCCGCGGGCGCATGTGCTCAAGCGTGATCTCGCCACGCCCTGGGCGGTCAAGGGACTCGTCATGCGGCGGGTGGTGGAGGCCGCCGACGAGCGGCATGTGGACACGACCGACGGTGTGCGGGTGGTCGAGACCGACGGCCGTTGGGTGATGGTGCTGCCCGACCCGTCGGAGGCCGTCACTCATTTGTGGGCGGAAGGGCCCGATGACGCATCGGCGCAGGCGCTGCTCAACGAGTGGTCGGCCGTCGTGGACAGCGCAGGTCACTGACGTGTGACGGGAG
>NZ_JBSGUP010000763.1:0-3686 GCF_053607985.1 Streptomyces sp. NPDC055078 | reverse complement strand
GCAGAGCCCCGCCGGACGGCCCGCGTTCGGGGCGGGGTGGTGGGTGGTGGCCCCTGGCCGGGCACCCCGAAAGGTGCCCGGGCAGGGGGACGTGCGGGGGTGGGGCTACTCGGTGATGTCCGCGTGGCCGTCGTGGAGGCCGCCGCCGCTGCCGGTGCCCGGCTGGGTCGGCACCGTGGTGACCGGCTTGCGCAGGGAGCTGAGATCGTGCGTGTAGGTGCCGACGGCGTTGGCGATGATGCCGATGTTGACGCCGAACGCGGTCATGTTGATGTTGCTGATGTCATCGCCCTTGGCGTGGTAGTTCGGGTCGTAGGCGAGGCCCGCCGTGCCGCCGAACTTCACCGCCTGGGCCGCCGTCTTGACGCCCTCCGCGCCGGTGAAGGTGCCGCCGGAGGGGATGCCGACCTCGATGAAGGGGCCGTAGTCGGAGCGGCCGGTGAAGTCGGTGCCCTCGTGCGGGGTGCCGCGACCGTCGAGGAACTCGTTGATGTCGCGTTCGAGCTGGGCGGAGCCCTCGGGGCCGGGGCCCGCGCCGACGCCGTCGGAGTTGTCGCCGTCGTAGACGAAGAGGCCGTAGTTGGGCGAGGCGATCATGTCAAAGTTGAGATAGAGCTTGATCTCCTTCTTGCCGAGGGAGCTGAGGCCCGCGACATACGCCTTGGAGCCGAGCAGATTGTTCTCCTCGGCCGACCACCAGGCGAAGCGGACCTTGTTGGCGGGGCGCTTCTCCGCCTTCGCCAGTTCCTCGGCGACCTCCAGCAGCCCGGCGGAGCCGGAGCCGTTGTCGTTGATGCCCGGGCCTTCGAGGACCGAGTCGAGGTGCGAGCCGAGCATCACGGTGTCGGCCGCGTTGCCCGTGCGCGTCTCGGCGATGACATTGTGGGTGGTGCGCTTCTGCTGGAGCTGGCGGATCTCGAAGGAGACGTTCACCGGCCCTTGCGCGAGGTCCGCGACGAGTTTCTCGCCCTCCGCCTGGGTGATGCCGCCGGTCGGGATCTTGGCCGAGGCGATATCGCCGAGCGTGCCGCCCATCGCGCCCGCGGTGTTGTTGTAGACGATCGCGCCGACCGCGCCCGCGCCCGCCGCCGTCGCCTGCTTCTGGGCGAAGGTGCAGCCGCCGCGCTTGATCAGCGCGATCTTGCCGGTGAAGGTGGCGGAGGCGTAGTCACCGGCCTCGCAGCCGGTGGTCTCGTCCACCGGTACGGCGGCGACATCGGCCTTGATGCCGCCGACCGGGGTCGACTTGGTGTAGTCCATCGCGTTGATGGTGATCTCGCGGGGCGCGGGCGAGACCACGGAGAGCTTCTCGGCGAGCGTCTCGACGAACATGAAGTCGAAGGGCTCGTACCGGACGTCGTAGCCGTACTTCTTCATCTGGAGATAGACATACGCGGCTGACGCGTCGTGGCCGAGGGTGCCGGCGGCGCGGTTGCCGTCGGTCGTGTCGGCTATCTGCTGGAACTTCTCCAGGTGCTTGCGGGCATCCTGAGCGGACGCCTTGGCGACCAGCTTCTGCGCCAGCTTCGCCGCCTGCTGACCGGGGTCGTGGCGGTGCGCGGCGGAGGGGGAGGCGGATGCCAGCAGGAGCGGGGTCGCGAGTGCGGCGGTGGCCAGGGTGGCCACGGCTCTGCGACGGGTTGCCTTCACAGAGTTCCTTCCCGGTGTGGACAGGGTTCAAGGGAAGCTAGCGATGTCCCGGTGGCTCTGTGAACGCCTGTGCCCCAACTCACGTATCAATTCGTCTCATTGGCACCAGTGAGTCAGCGGATTCATGCCAACTGGGCCGAGATCAGCCGTCGTTGGCGGATGTGGCCTCCTTCGCCGCGCGCTTCATCTCCTGCTTGTGGGCGCGCACCTTGGCGAGGGACTCGGGCCCGGTGATATCGGCCGCCGAGCGGTAGGAGCCCTCCTCGCCGTACGCTCCGGCCGCCTCCCGCCAGCCCCGCGGCCGTACGCCGTACCGCTTGCCCAGCAGGGCGAGAAAGATCTTGGCCTTCTGCTCGCCGAAGCCGGGCAGCGCCCTGAGCCGGGCGAGCAGTTCCGCGCCGTCGGCGGCGTCGCGCCACACGGCGCCCGCGTCACCGCCGTACTCGTCGACCAGGTGGCGGCAGAGCGACTGCACTCGTTTGGCCATGTTCCCCGGGTAGCGGTGGACGGCGGGTTTCTCCTTCAGCAGGTCCGCGAACGCCTCGGGGTCGTAGGCGGCGATGGCGCCCGCGTCGAGGTCGTCGGCGCCCATGCGCCGTGCGATGGTGTACGGGCCGGAGAACGCCCACTCCATCGGGACCTGCTGGTCGAGCAGCATTCCGACGAGCGCGGCGAGCGGACTGCGCCCGAGCAGTTCATCGGCTTCGGGCTGCTGGGCGATGTGGATCTCGGGACTCATAGTCCGATGATCACCCGGGGCGGGGTGCGCCGCCAGTGAGCCGCGCGGCGGAGTCGTCGTCGGGGAGCCGGGGCCCCTTCCGCCCGGGGCGGAAAGGGCCTGGGGCGGGGGTTCAGCTGGTGACCGTGGAATTCTCGCCGAGGATCGCCGCGTGCTCCAGCACATCCTCCATCGGGTCGTCGATCTCGCCGATCGAGAGCAGGGTGATGTGGTGGCCGTTGTGCGATTTGATGTGGGTCTCGTCGGCGGACGCGGACGCGGTGGGGAGAGCGGCGGACAGCGCCAGCGCACCCAGAGCGGTAAGGGTTAATTTGGTCTTCATGTCGGTTTCGCCTGTCTGTTCGGTCCTAACCCGTCGTCCGGTGTATCCATAGGACCGGTGCGGAGGTCACGGCGTGGAGCGGTGAGCGCGGGCTATTCACCCGATCGGAGTAGTGGGGCTACGCGGGGGCCGGGGTGTAGAGGATCACCGTGCTCTCGCAGGGGCCGTCGGCGAACAGCTTCAGCACCTCCAGCTCCTCCTTGTCGGTGGACAGCCCCCAGCGCAGCTTGGTCCCCACCCAGTCGGCGATGTACCGGCACTGCACCGGGTTGGTGGCGGGCAGCCAGCCGGTGAGGTCCCGGTCGCCCTTCTCCCGCTTGACCCGCTTGTTCACCGCGGTCAGCGTGGCCGGGGCGTCCTGGTCGTTGGCGTACGCCTCCCGGCGGGCCGGGGACCAGGCGGAGGCGCCCGAGCCCCATGCCTCGGCGAGCGGGACGACATGGTCGACGTCCAGGCTCTTGAGGTTGGTGACGGTCTGCTCGTCGTAGTAGGAGAGCCACTTGCCGCCCTTGACGGCGCAGTCGGCGTCGGCGACCTCCGGTGCCTCGATGGCCTCCGCGATCAGGACCTCCTCGCGGGTGGAGCACTTGTCGGTGGTGTCCCGCCCCTTGTTCCAGTGGGGGAAGGCGGCGCTCGAATAGCCCGAACGGTTCTCGTCGGCCGTGAGCATGATCGAGATGGCGTCTTCGAGCTGGTGGACGTCCGCCCGTACGGCGTGGGCGGGGCCGGCCCCCAGTACGGGGAGCAGGGCACCAGACAGGACGGACAGCGCGGACAGGGCGGACAGAGCCATCACGGCGCGTCCGGTGTGCTTGGTCATGCTCGGTTTGATAGTCGGAAAGTGCCACGGGACCGTATGTGTACGGCGGCTACTCCACCCGTAGGAGCGGATTTTTCCCCCGGGCGAGGGGAGCGGGCCAGGCGTACGGGGACGGCGCTCGCGGGCCTGGGCGGCGCGGGCGTACGGGGGCGGCG
>NZ_JBSGUP010000762.1:0-3696 GCF_053607985.1 Streptomyces sp. NPDC055078 | reverse complement strand
TGATCTCTTTCTCCGAGCCGCTGGTCATGCCCCCGCAGGTCCGGGAGGGGTCGGCGAACATCCGGGCGGCCAGAGGGGCGCCGTCGGCGCCGACGTTCACCTGACGGTCCCGGTCGAAGACCGCGCCGGTCAGGGACTGCGCTACGGCAGCCCGGTACGGGGCGGTGAACAGGCTCAGGGCGAAGGGACGTACGGCGGTCACGGTCACAGAAGGCTCCTTGAACGGACGGGACGATCGGGAGGAAGGGCACGGGTGCCGGGGCGGGGCCCGGCGCCGGTCTGGGCGTTCACGGTCCGCATGGAGAACCGGGCGAGACCGGCGACGTGGTCGAGGGTGAGCCGACGGGTCTGGCGCAGATGGCGCAGGCAGGATCCGGCGACCAGAGCGCCGGGGTGAGCGGTCGTCATGCCGTCGCCTTCCGCAGCGGACCGCCGGTGCGCAGGACGAGGGCGCTCGTTCGCGGGGTGAGGCTGTAGCGCTGGCAGGACGACCAGCCGGTGCCGAGGAGGGCCCACTGGTCCGCGGTCATCTCCCGCCGGTAGGGATCGGGGTTCTCGTAGCGCTGCCCGCCGTAGTGGACGGCCGCCAGCACATACACCGCGCCCCCGGGCCGCAGCCAGAGCGCGGCCCGGTCGAGGAATCCGGTGCCCAGGTACTCCAGGACGTACCGGCAGCTGATCAGGTCCACGCTCCCCGGCTCCAGCCGGAGCGATGCCGCGTCGCGGATCTCGTACCGGGGTTTGGGCACGGTGATGATCCTGCGGGCCTGGCCGATCGCCGACGGAGAGTGGTCGTAGCCGGTGACGGTCCAGCCCCCGCTCGCCAGCCTGCGGGTCCATGCGCCGTCACCGCATCCGATGTCGACCGCGACCGCGTCCGCTCCGGGACCCACCCGGGCGAGGAACTCGGCGTCCTCGCCGGGGGCGGCCAGGCGCGGGCGCTTGCGCTGGTGCCACAGATCCCAGCTCTGCGGCACGAGAGCGGACGGCGCCGGGGCGGGAGCTGAAGGCCAGGGCGGGTTCACAGGATGCCTTCCGAGGAGCTGCGGGGGCTTGCGAGTTCCTGGTGGGGTGCGTAGCGGGGGGTGTCGGCGTGCAGGATGCTCCGCAGGACGGCGGTGTCGAAGGTGGCGATGAGCGGCAGGTGGTCGGAGATGCGCCGCAGGAGCGGGCTGTCGGCGACCGTGAAGCCGGTCAGGGCGGGGGTCAGCTCGGCGCTGAGGTATCCGCGGTCGATGGAGTACAGCGGTGCGTCCGGGCGTCCGGGGTGGGTGCGGTAGCCGGCGGTGCCCCCGAGCGCGTCCGGTGCGCCGAGATGGTCGGCGGCGTACCGGGCCATCTCGATGTAGCCCGCGGCCGTCATTTCCCGGTCCGGCCGGTCATCAGTACGGCGCCGTCCGCCCTCGGTGTAGGTGCGGTTGGCGACGAACGCATGGTCGCCGTACCCCTCCCACCAGCCGTCGGCCAGCTCACCGACGCGGTAACTGTTCCAGTCCCAGAAATGGATGCTGAGCCAGCCCGGTTTCGCGAGAGTCGAGCACCACTTGGCTTCGGTGAGCCGGTACTCGGGACTCCAGTAGCAGGCGTGGCCGCAGACGCAGCTGAGCTGCCGCGGGCTCGGAGACCCGTCGGGGTCCCGGAACCGGATGGCGATGTTCGCGGGGGCGTGCCAGGGCGCCCAGTCGTGCGGGTATTCGTCGGTGACGACCAGCGGACCGCTGTTCTTGACGAAGATCGCGTTGTCGTTACTGCCGGAGCGGGACGGGGCGATGTATCCGGTCATGCCCATCCGCGCGGCCTGCTTGTGGAGCTGTCCGGGTTGCACCTCCTGCTGGAAAACGATGTCCGGGTCCTGGTCCCGGATCCAGTCGGCGGAGAGCACCCAGTTGAGGCCCTTCTCGACATTGCAGGACAGCATTTTCACGGTTGTCATGCCGCCGCCGCCTTCCGCATGGTGGGGGCCGCCCGGCGCGGGCCGACGGCCCGCCCGTCCGGCAGCGATTCGCCGCCGTCCTCGAAGAGCACGACCCCGTTGCACAGCACTGCGTAGCCCTGCTCCGGGCGGTGTTCGACCACGCGGGCCGCCGCGTGGTCGGCTGCGTCGGCCGCCGGACAGGCGGGCCGGTGGACGCAGACGCCCGCCCGGCGGGTGACCACTGTGTCCCTGCGGGTCCGGGGCTCGGCGGACAGGTCGATGACGGTGCAGCCGGTCAGACGCAGCGCAATTTGCGTGCACAGCATCCACGGCAACCGCGGGTCGCCGTGCTCGACGAGCAGCCCTTCCTCTACCAGTTGGAGAGACGCGGGCCCACTGGCCTTCCGCGCGTAGAGATCTCCCACGTAGCCGAAGTGGTTGGGGTCGTCCACGCGTACGGCCATGTATCCACCGGCCAGTTCCGGGCGGCGATCCGCCACCACGGGAACGCACGGGAGGCAGACGGGCGGCAGCACCGTCACGACTTCCTTCAGCCAGTCTCCGGCTGCGGCGGTGTGGTGGCCGAGCAGCCACAGCACCCCGTCCCCAGTGCGGTCCGCAGGACACGCGCACCCCATACAGAGCAGTTCCTGCATGGCCTCCCGCTGCCGTGCGGGGTGCACAGAGCTGTGCTCGGGCTCGCCGCGCCCCCGGCCGACGGGTACGGGCAGGCGGCCAGGGTGGAGCAGGGTGCCGAAAGCGTCGCGCTCGCTCGCCCTCTCATCTCGCAGGGCCAGGCGCCGCTCGTTGTGCGGGACGTAGAGCCGGGGCTCAACGGGCTTCTCGCCGGTCCACGGAGTGATCCAGGGAATGCGCAGCGGCACTACGTCGGCCCTGATGGCGGACGCGGCGGATGGAGCGGGGTTGATCACGGCAGACCTTTCGGCAAGACGAACGGGCAGCAGAGAAGTGTGAGGTGGTGGAAGGGCCGGCCACCGCCTGTGCGGGGCGGCGGCCGGGGCGCTGTTCCACGTGGGGAGAGGCGCCTTTCTCTCCGCCCCGCGACCGCGACGTTCCCGCGCGGTGGCCGCAGGGGTGGAGAGGAACCCCTCGGTGGTCATCTCCGTCCGCGACGGGGGGCGCGTACGGAGATGACCGGTCTGGAGAAGTGGGCTAGAGGAGCCGGGCAGCGAGCCAGCCGACGACCCCGAAGACGAATCCGCCGACGAGCACCACGGTGAACAGCCCGAAACCGCACGAGTCGAGCGCCCTTTCGTGGCCGGTGCGTGTGGTTCTCACCGGGTGGCGGAGCGCGCTCGCCACGGCACGGGCGAGGCCGGAGCCGATAACCATCACGTCGCTTCCCCATCCGGCGGGTACACAACGCCCAGCGCGTGCACCAGCTCCCGGGGGAGCACAAGCTGATCAGGCAAGGTGTCCCGCACAGGCGCCGGGCGTACGGGATGCCGTCCGGCCGTGCTCCAGTGGCGGGCAAGGGCCCGTCGGGCCTCGTCGCGCAGGACGGTATCCCCGTCCGGGTCCTGGCTCATGCCCACCTCCCGAACATCACGGCAAGTACCGCCATGGCGGCGGCCGGATCCCACGAAGCCCAGCCCCCCACCGGATCGGGACAGGCCACCGGGAGGGCGGACGCCGTAGCGTCCGCGGCGGTCGAGCGGAGGGTGCGGACATGGTTCGGTTGCTTGTTCATATGCGGTTCCTCGGGTGAGGCCCTCCGCCGGGCGTGTGGTCCCCTGGAGCGGAGTGGGCAGGGGGTGCCC
>NZ_JBSGUP010000761.1:0-3710 GCF_053607985.1 Streptomyces sp. NPDC055078 | reverse complement strand
GCTGGCGGGGGGGGCGGGGGCGGCCGACCCGGCGGGGGCCCGCCCCACCGCGTACGGGGCCAGCGCCGCGCCCCGGCCCCGCCCCGCCGCGCGGCTGGCCGGGCGGACGGCCCGCTCCCGGACCCGGGCCGTCGAGGTCGACTACGAGGTCTACCAGCGACAGTTCGGGATCCGCTCGAAGGACTGGCACGACTCGTGCGCCTGGCTCACCGACGAGGACCTGCTCGGCAAGCACGCGGAGCTGTGCGCGGTGCCGCCGGACGCGCGGATGCTGGACGTGTGCTGCGGCAGCGGTGTCGTCGGCGGCGCGTTCCGCGGCCGGGTCGGCGAGATGGTCGGTCTTGACCTCACCCCGGAGATGACCGCGCTCGCCGCCACCCGGCTGGACGTCGTGCAGCAGGGCACCGTCTACGACCTGCCGTTCCCCGACGCCAGTTTCGACCTCGTGGTCACCCGGGAGGTGCTGCATCTGCTGCCCCAGCCGGAGCGGCCGGTGTCGGAGATCTTCCGTGTGCTGCGGCCGGGCGGGCAGTTCATCGTCGGGCAGATCGTGCCGTACGCGGACGTGGACGCGTTCTGGATGTTCCGCGTGTTCAAGAAGAAGCAGCCACTGCTGTACCAGATGTTCCGCGAGGAGGACTTCCGGGCGTTGCTCACCGGCGGCGGGTTCACCGACGTGCGGATGGAGGAGTACTTCCTGTGGGAGTCGATCGACCGGTGGATCGACACCCACGAGACGACACCGGCGAACCGGCAGGAGATCTACCGCCTCTACTACGACGCGCCGCGCGAGGTGCGCGCCGTACACCCGTTCGAGGTGCTGCCTGACGGCTCGGTGCGCGACCGGTGGCGGTGGTGCGTGTACTCGGTGCGGAAACCCGGCCATGCCTAGCCGCACCGTGGATCGCCCGGTCGCCGAGGTCGTACGCGGTCTTGAGGTGCTGCGGCCGCTGCGGGGCACGCCGGTGCCGAACTTCCGCGCGAAGGTGCGCGATCTCGTCGTCGTCGCGTCGAGTTCGCGGGGCGGGTCGAGCATGCTCGCCGAGCTGCTGCGGTCCTCGCCGCACCTGCTGCACCTGCGCGGTGAGCTGAATCCGCTGCTGCGTCTGGTCGGCCTCGACCACCCGCACAGCGGCACCGGATCCGATGTACTGGACGCGGCGCACTGGCACGGGCTTCCGCCACGGTCCCGGGCGCTGTTCGAGGCGGAACTGGCACTGGACGCGGGCTCTCCCGGCACCGGCGTGGAGAACCTGGCGGTGGACGCGGCGTGGCGGCTGGTCATGCAGTGGCCGGGTCTTGGCCTCGATCCCGTCGACCTGGTGCGGACCGCCGAGGCGGTACTGGACCGCGATCTCCCCCGGTTCGCGCGGGCGCTGATCGATATGGCCGGCGTGAACCCGTGGTACTACGACCTTCCCGGGCAGTCACCGGGACCACGACCGGCCGGGCCGCCCGGTGACGTGCTGCTCGAAGAGCCGCCCTTCGTCCTCCCCCGCCCGTGGCGGTCCGCGGACGAACACGATCTCGCCACGAAACCACTGGTGATCAAGACGCCGGGCAACGCCTACCGGCTCGGCTTCCTGCGGGCGGTGTTCCCCAACGCGCGCCTGCGGGTGCTGCACCTGACCAGGAACCCGGCCGCGTCGATCAACGGCCTGGTCGACGGGTGGCTGCACCACGGGTTCCACGCGTACCGGCTGGACGAGCCGCTGCGCATCGCCGGATACGCCGACATGCGGCCGGGCGACCGGCACTGGTGGAAGTTCGACCTGCCACCCTGCTGGCCCGCGTACACCACCGCAGCCCTGCCCCGGGTCTGCGCCCACCAGTGGTGGTCGAGTCACCGTGCGGTGCTCGCGCACGGGGCGGATCACACGGTGCGATTCGAGGACCTGATCAGCGGTGCGCACGCCCGCGCGGACGCCGTCGAGCGGATCACGGACTGGCTGGGGATCCCGTTCGACGGGCCGCTGAAGCGGGCCGCGACCGACGGCATCGCCGCCACTGTGGCCACCGCCGCACCACGCCCCGGCCGGTGGCGGGCGCGGGAGAAGGAAATCCGGTCCGCGCTGAGCGCCGACGTGCTCGCGATGGCGGAGAGGCTTGGCTATGCCCGTGACGACCACTGGATCTGAGCTGAGCACCCACGGCGGCCCGGGGTGGGTCCCCCGGGTGGCATCGCATATGGACGAGGTCGCGGCCGGGGGTGTGTGGGCGCCGTGCGGGTACCGGTCGGAGACGGCCGCGCTGCGGTCGGTGCTGCTGGTCCGCCCGCCGGACAGCATCGCCGCGGTGCGACGGCCGGGGGCCTCGCTCATGCTCGGGCCGGTGGATCTCCCGGCGATGCGGGCGCAGTGCGACGCGCTGGCGGACCGCCTGCGGGACAACGGGGTCGAGGTGCACCTGACGTCCCCCGCGGCGACGCCGAACGTGGTGTTCGCGCGCGACCTGTTCTGGATGACCCCGGCCGGGGCGGTGCTGGCGCGGATGGCGTCGGCGCAGCGGGCCGGCGAGGAACGGCATGCCGCGCTCGCGCTGGCCGAGGCCGGGTTCCCGATCCTGCGCACGGTGTCCGGCACCGCCGTGTTCGAGGGCGCCGACGCGCTGTGGATCGACCCGTCGACGGTGATCGTCGGTACCGGGTTCCGCACGAACGCGGCCGGCGCGGCCGAGGTCGCATCGGCGGTCGCGGAACTGGGGGCGCGGGTGGTGACGGTGCCGCTGGCGCCGGGCGTACAGCACCTGCTGGGGACGGTGGTGTTCCTCGACTCGTCCACCGCCGTCGTCCACCGGGCGGCGAGCCCACCGGAGCTGGCGGCGCTGCTCGCCGAGTACGGCTACCGGGTGATCGCGCTGCCGCCGGACGAGGAACTGCTGGTGCGGCGCGGGATGAATCTGCTGGTGCTCGCGCCGGGGCGGGTGCTGATGCCCGCCGGCTGTCCGGGTATCCGGCGGACGCTGGAGCGGGCGGGTGTGGCCGTCGACGAGATCGACATCGGCGAGTACCTGCGGGCGGCCGGCGGGATCGGCTGCGTGACCGGGGTGGTGCGCCGTGAGCACTGAGAGCCGGTCACTCGGCCGATTACTGAGCCGGGTACACCGTGGGGTCGTCCAGCGGCACCTTCAGCCAAGAGATCATCTGCCGGAGCTGGTGGTACGCCGCGAGCCGCTGCTCGTCGGAATCGGCCTCCTCCGCGGCCGCGATCGGCTCCCACAGGCGCGGCACCATCACCGGCCCGAGTTCGAGCAGGCCGCCGCTGCCGCCGGTGGCCCACTTCGCCAGCACATACCGGACGATCGCGCCGACCGGGATGTCCAGGTTCCGGGACATGCCGCGCACGGTCTCCAGCGGATCGAGGAGCCCGTAGTCGACCACCTCGGCCTTGAAGTTGGCATGCGGGTCGTCCGCCGGCCAGCACCGTTCCCATTGGCGCAGCCGAACCGCCGGCGTACCGGTCGCGTCGTAGGCCAGGTCTTCCATGTCGCCATCCATACCGCCACCCTAAGGGCGGCACCGAGCTTGTCCGACCGGGCAGGAATGAACACCGAAGTGAGGAAAGGAGAACCAGTGAACGAGAACCTTCGTGAGGAGCAAGTCGCGCTCGTTCCGACCGACTCGGGCGCCGCGATCAGCGGCACCGCGACGGCCGACGACGAGGCGATCCGTCAGCAGCTGCGCAGCCTCGGCTACCGCATCTGACCCAACC
>NZ_JBSGUP010000760.1:0-3711 GCF_053607985.1 Streptomyces sp. NPDC055078 | reverse complement strand
GTAGGGCGGTGTGCTGTAGACATCCGGCTCATGCAGCGGCTGGGGGCTGGTGTGGTCCCAGGAAGGCCCCTGGAGCGGCTCTCCCGGTGATCCCGGCGCTCCCCCAGGGAATCCGGGCGCTCCGGGTCCCGGTGCGGCCCCGGGCCCGGGCAGGGCTCCCTCAGCGGCCGCGGGCGGGGGCGAGGCAGGAAATCCAGGCCCCGACAGGGGCGAAACTGGGGTTCCGGACCCCGGCGGGGACGAAGCGGGGGTTCCGGACCCCGGCGGGGACGAAGCGGGTGATCCAGGCCCCGGCGGGACGGTCGGCGATCCAGGCCCCAGCGGCGGCGAGGCCGGAAATCCGGACCCCGGCGGGGCGGCGGGCGGCCCGGATACGGCGTCGGAGGGGGGCGCGGGGGCCCGGTCCGCCGGCTCCGCTTGTCCGGGGCGCCCCGCGCCGGGGCGGCTCCACCACTTCGCCTTGGCTCCGGTGGGCTTCCCGTCGTCCATGCTCTCCCCGCAAACTCCCGGCCGCTGCGGCACTCTCACGAGCACCCCTCCCAGGATTCAACCAGGGGACCGCCCCCATGTGCGCCGGGAGCGATCACGAATCTCCACGCGGGCCCTGTCAGCGGCGGGAAGCCATCGGTGGGGCGAGGTACGCGGGATCGAGGAGATGGCCGGGAGTGGGGGTCGCCGACGGGGTGGGTCCGGGAGCGGTGGCGAGCTGGAACGCAGATCCCGTCGCCCGTATCAGCGGTGGCGGGGCGAAGGCGGAATCGACCATGGCGGGGGCAGGGGCGAGGGCGGAGACGGGGGCAGGGGCGGAATGCGGCGGTGCACCCGGGTCCAGCAGACCGGGGACGGATCGGCCGATGACCCGCTCGTCGGATCTCGCCGGAGCCTGGCCCTCGGTACGGCGGCGCTCGTAGTCGGTGCTTCTGACAGCCGAGCCGCCGGCACCCGCGCTCAGCGGGCTGACCGGGCCGCCTCCGGTGGCGGCGGTCCGCATCGGGGTGGCGTTGTTCGCCGTGCCGCCGCTGCGTGGGCCCGCCTGGACGGATGCCTCCAGCGGCAGCGCGCCGCCGAGGGCGATCGCGGCGAAGGAGACCGCGCTGGCGGCGGCGAAGGCGAACCGGCGCCCCCGCCAGGGAGAACGCTCGGCCTCCGCGCGCCCCACCTCATGGATACGGAATCCCCGCTCAGATACGGTCCCGGTGCGGCGGCCCGGCAGTACGGGCGTGGCCCTGTGGCCCCCTGGCACGTATCCGAAGGTCTCCGTGCGGGGACCACCGGGTCTTCCCACGGACGGGGTCATCCCTCCGAAGACTGAATCGATGACGCGTCCGTCGCTGTCGGGTCCTCCGGAGAAGGGCCCTTCGCCGCCGTCGCCTCCCGGGCCCGCGGGCAGCCCCTGGAGCCGCGCGAGCAGCCCGGCGGAGGGCGGCGGGGGCGCGGTCTGGGCGAAGACATCCTTGAGCCGGCGCTGGGCGTCGGCCTCGGCCTTGCACTTGGGACAGGTCGCCAGATGGGCGAGCACCCGGTCCCTGGCGTCGTGTTTCAGCTCGCCGTCGACCAGGGCGGCGAGCCGGTCCCCCAGATGCTGCTCGGCGGGGGTGGGGCCTGAGCCGCTCACGCCGGTCCACCCTCCCCTGCCAGACCGATCGCGCCGGCCAGCGTGCGCTGCTCGGCGCGCGCCTCGGGGGAACGGTGCTTCAGAGCCTTGCGCAGATGCGAGCGACCTCGGTGGATCCGGCTGCGGACCGTGCCGAGCTTGACGCCCAGGGTCGCGGCGATCTCCTCGTACGAGAGACCCTCGATGTCACAGAGGACCACCGCTGCCCGGAACTCCGGCGCGAGGGTGTCCAGCGCCTGCTGCACATCGGCGTCGAAGTGGGTGTCGTTGAACACCTGCTGGGGGGACGGCTCGCGGGAGGGCAGCCGCTCGGCGGCGTCGTCACCCAGCGCATCGAAACGGATGCGCTGCTTCCGGCGGACCATGTCCAGGAAGAGATTGGTGGTGATGCGGTGCAGCCAGCCCTCGAAGGTGCCCGGGGTGTAGGTGGACAGCGAGCGGAAGACCCGGACGAAGACTTCCTGGGTCAGATCCTCGGCATCGTGCTGATTGCCGGTGAGGCGGTAGGCGAGGCGGTAGACCCGACTGCTGTGCGTGCTGACGATCTCCTCCCAGGTGGGGGGCGTCCACGCCTGCGATTCCGCGTCCGTGGCAAAGGTCGCGGTGGCTGCGGAGTCGGTGGTGTGGGAACGGTCAGCAATGTCGGTCACGGATTTCGGCTCACCCGACGACCTGAGGAAGCGCCTCAGCACTCCTCTCCGATCCGCGGGTGCAGCCGCACCTCCCCTATCGGCTCTGGTGGTGTCCAGCGGAGCCCCTACCATAGCCACCTCGCCCGTTAGCTCCGGATAAGAATCTTTGCGCGAATTTGGGTGCTGCGTCCGGCTCTGGTCCATGAATTCCCCCCACCCGCTTCCCATCCTTCACAACGCCCGGTCCCATCTGCGGGTTCCCGGGAGCAGCGGATACAGTCAACGTCGCGTTCAACCACGGGGACAGGAGAGGCTCATTACCGCAAACCGGCAGACAAGCTGGGCGTTCGCCGACGCCTTTGTCGCCGAGGACGACGCACTGCGCTGGGCCCGGGAGCGGGCCCGGGAGTCAGGGCTGCCCTCGGTGTCGCCAGGGACCGGCGCCGCGCTGCGACTGCTGGCCGCGACCGCCGATGCGAAGGCGGTGGCGGAGATCGGTACGGGTACCGGCGTCTCCGGGATCTATCTGTTGCAGGGCATGCGGCCGGACGGGGTACTGACCACGGTCGACCCCGAGCCGGAGCGGCAGCAGTTCGCCAAGCAGGCGTTCCGGGCGGCAGGCTTCGCGGGCAACCGCGCGCGCTTCATTCCCGGACGCGCCCTCGACGTACTGCCACGGCTGGCCGACGGCGGATACGACCTCGTCTTCTGCGACGGCGACCGGATGGAGTCGCTGGAGTGTCTCGCTGAATCGTTGCGGCTTCTGCGGCCCGGTGGCCTGGTCTGTTTCGAGGGCGTCTTCGCGCGCGGCCGGACCGTCGACTCGGCGGCCCAGCCCGCGGAGGTGCTGAGGCTGCGGGAGTTGCTGCGTGCCGTGCGCGAGAGCCAGGAGCTGCTGCCGTCGCTGCTGCCGGTGGGCGACGGACTGCTCTGCGCGGTCCGGCGGGGCTGAGTCACCCGGGGGTTGCCCAGGTCCGGGGCGCACGGGCGCCCGGCAGGCCCCGGCAGGCCCGCGCACCCGATGGGGCGCCGCAGGTGGCGGCGCGCACCCACAGGGGGGCGCCGAACCGCATCCAGGCTCTGACCTGGGAGAACCGCGTCCCGGAGATCCGGGATCACCCGGGTCCGGACACAGGAGAAGCCGCGCCCGGGAGGCCCGGGAACCACCGCCGACGGCGTCGGCATGCCGCTTCCAGGCACGGGCCGGATGCCACGGCAGGACACGGGCGACAGCGCGCGGGACGTGGCGGCGCGGCATGGCCCGGCACGGCGCGGGAAACACTCCGCCCCGGCACCCTCAGGGTGCCGGGGCAGTAAAATCGTGGCGCCTCAGCGTCAGCCGACGACCTTCTTCAGTGCATCGCCCAGCGCGTCTGCCTCGTCCGGAGTCAGCTCGACGACAAGCCGACCGCCGCCTTCGAGCGGAACGCGCATGACGATGCCCCGCCCCTCCTTGGTCACCTC
>NZ_JBSGUP010000759.1:0-3724 GCF_053607985.1 Streptomyces sp. NPDC055078 | reverse complement strand
GCCCCTGGCCCCAGGCGCCTGGCCTGCGGTCAAGCGACGCCGAGCCCCTCGCGACTCCCCAGCCTCTCCCCGACGCCGAGCCCCTCCCTGGCGCCCAGCCTCTCCCCGACGCCGGGTCCGTCCCGGACGAGGACAAGGCCGGCTGACCGGGGGCACCGGGACCGCCCGGAGCACCCGGAGCACACAGCGGGGACCGCTCTTAGTCGGTCACGCCCAGGAAATCGCGGAGCGGCTCGGGGAGCTTCTCGTTGCAGGAGATCTGGCCTTCCTTGGTCAGGGCGTCCCGCTCGCAGGTGTAGTAGTCGCGGTAGACGAGCTGCGCCGCGTACACCCCGGCGACGATGATCAGCGCGATGGTGCCCATCACCAGACCGGTCACCGCGGCGGTGCGCTGCGGACGGTTCGAGGTGGCCTGTCCGGCGGGGGGTGCGGGCGGCGGTGGGGCCGATGGGTCGGTGGCGCGGCGGGGGATGTTCCCGCGCAGGGAGCTGATGGCCCAGTACAGCGCCAGGGCACCCAGCAGGAGGGCGATCTCCGTGAAGTCGAACACTACGAAGAAGAACGCCCACATGCCCGCGAGCAGGGCGTACCTGGCCCGGCGCTGGGCCGGGTCGGTGGGGTCCCAGCGCAGGCCGGGGGGCTTGCCGCCGGGGCCCTGCTGCCCGCCGTTCGGGGAGTTCGATCCGCCGGGGCGACCGCCGAAGCCGCCGCCGGAGGAGCGGCCGGGCTGCCGGCTGCTCCACTGGCTGCCCCAGCCGGACCGGTCGCCGCCGGACGAGCCGCCCGAATCCTGGGACGAGCCGCCGGACGAGTCGTCGGGCGAATCGCCGGATGAGCCGTCGGACGGGCGGTTGGCCGGACTGTCGGGCCGCCGGGGCTGCCACGGCTGATCCGGCTTGCCCTCCGGAGGCGGCGCGAAGGGGTTGTTGTCATCGGTGGACTGGCGCTCCCGCGGCAACAGGAGGTCGGTACGGTGGCGTCGGTCCCGCATCTGGTGAACGTCTTCCCCTCAGACCCTTGGCTCATGGGGTCTTGTGTCGTCGTGCCCGTCGAGGGACGGGTGCTGTCCCCTGACGCTACCTCCCGGCCCAGCCCCCGTCCCGTGGGGGCTGTCCTGCGTGCCGGTATCGTTGCTGACGGTCGGCCTCTTCGTAGGGTTCCCCGTATCGGGGAACGCGATTCGTTCGTACGACCCCACAAAGCCGTATCAGCGTCTCCGTGCGACGACCGCCCCCGTCGGCCGCACAAGGCGTCACGGCTCCGAACGCTGTCGAGCACGCACGAAACCCTACATTCGAGTCACCGCACCCGAGTCCTTCCATACGGCTCACCCCCGCACAGCAGCACCCGCACGCAACACCCGCCACACCCCGCCCGAACGCCACACCCGCACACGAGAACATCCACGCGAGACACGCGAGAACACGCGAGAAAGAGACCCGCTGTGGCCTCCCCGCCCCCTTCCGCCCGCCCCGCCCGCCTGGTCGTCCTGGTCTCGGGCTCCGGCACCAACCTCCAGGCCCTCCTGGACGCGGTCGCCGGGGACCCCCAGGGCTTCGGCGCACGTGTCGTCGCCGTCGGGGCGGACCGGGACAAGATCGCGGGACTGGAGCGCGCCGAGCGCGCCGGTCTGCCGACGTTCGTCTGCCGGGTGAAGGACCATGAGTCCCGGGACGCCTGGGACCGCGCGCTCACCGAGGCCACCGCCGCGTACGAGCCGGATCTCGTCGTCTCGGCCGGCTTTATGAAGATCGTGGGCAAGGAGTTCCTCGCCCGGTTCGGCGGTCGCTGCGTCAATACGCGCCCCGCCCTGCTGCCTAGTTTTCCCGGCGCCCACGGAGTGCGCGACGCCCTCGCGTACGGGGCGAAGGTCACCGGGTGCACCGTCCACTTCGTCGACGACGGTGTCGACACCGGCCCGATCATCGCGCAAGGCGTGGTGGAGGTCCGCGATGAGGACGACGAAGCCGCTCTCCATGAGCGCATCAAGGAAGTCGAGCGAGCGCTGCTCGTCGAGGTCGTAGGGCGTCTGGCCCGTAGCGACTACCGCATTGAGGGACGAAAGGTAGTTTTCCCGTGACTGTTGAGGCTGCTGTGGCCGAGAAGCGGGCCATCCGGCGAGCGCTCGTGAGCGTGTACGACAAGACGGGTCTCGAAGACCTCGCCCGTGGGCTGCACGAGGCGGGCGTCGAGCTGGTGTCCACCGGCTCGACGGCCGGGCGGATCGCCGCCGCCGGCGTACCGGTCACCAAGGTCGAGGAGCTGACCGGCTTCCCCGAGTGCCTGGACGGCCGGGTCAAGACGCTGCACCCGCGCGTGCACGCCGGAATCCTCGCCGATCTTCGTCTCGCCTCCCACCGCGAGCAGCTCGCCGAGCTGGGCGTCGAGCCCTTCGACCTGGTGATCGTCAATCTCTACCCCTTCCAGGAGACCGTCGCCTCGGGTGCCACCCCGGACGAGTGCGTCGAGCAGATCGACATCGGCGGCCCCTCGATGGTCCGCGCCGCGGCCAAGAACCACCCGTCGGTGGCGGTTGTCACCAGCCCCGCGCGGTACGCCGACGTCCTCTCGGCGGTCCGGAGCGGCGGCTTCGATCTGACCGCCCGCAAGCGGCTGGCCGCCGAGGCGTTCCGGCACACCGCCGCGTACGACGTGGCCGTGGCCTCCTGGTTCGCCTCGTCCTACGCGCCCGCCGACGACTCGGGCTTCCCGGACTTCGTGGGCGTCACGTACGAGCGCTCGAATGTGCTGCGCTACGGCGAGAACCCGCACCAGGGCGCCGCGCTCTACGTCAGCGCGGGCAGCGGCGGTGGCATTGGCGGTGGCAGCGGCGGTCTCGCCCTTGCCGAGCAGCTGCACGGCAAGGAGATGTCGTACAACAACTACACGGACACGGAGGCCGCCCGCCGGGCCGCGTACGACCACGCCGAGCCCTGTGTGGCGATCATCAAGCACGCGAACCCGTGCGGCATCGGGATCGGCGCGGATGTCGCCGAGGCGCACCGCAAGGCACACGCCTGCGACCCGCTGTCCGCGTTCGGCGGCGTGATCGCGGTCAACCGGCCGGTCACCGTCGCGCTGGCCGAGCAGGTCGCGGAGATCTTCACCGAGGTGATCGTCGCGCCCGCGTACGAGGACGGCGCGGTCGAGGTGCTCGCCCGGAAGAAGAACATCCGGGTGCTGCGCTGCGACGGAGGGCCCGCCGCGACCGTGGAGGCCAAGCCCATCGACGGCGGAACGCTGGTCCAGGTCACCGACCGGCTCCAGGCGGACGGCGACGACCCCGCGAACTGGACCCTGGCCACGGGCGAGGCGCTGGACGCCGCCGAGCTGGCCGAGCTGGCCTTCGCCTGGAAGGCGTGCCGCGCGGTCAAGTCCAACGCGATTCTGCTGGCCAAGGACGGTGCGTCCGTCGGCGTCGGAATGGGGCAGGTCAACCGCGTCGACTCCGCGAAGCTCGCGGTGGCGCGCGCGGGCGAGGAGCGGGCACAGGGCTCCTACGCCGCATCCGACGCCTTCTTCCCGTTCCCGGACGCCGCGGAGGTCCTGTTCGAAGCGGGTGTACGGGCCGTCGTGCAGCCGGGCGGGTCGGTCCGGGACGAGCTGGTGATCGAGGCGGCGAAGAAGGCGGGCGTGACGATGTACTTCACGGGCACGCGTCACTTCTTCCACTGAGGCGTATCTCACTGAGGCGTATCTTCCACCGAGGCGTACGGGGACGGCC
>NZ_JBSGUP010000758.1:0-3736 GCF_053607985.1 Streptomyces sp. NPDC055078 | reverse complement strand
GGCCAGGCGCCTGGGGCCAGGGGCTGGCCGGCGCGGCCCAGGGCTTGACGGCTGCCGGGGCGGCCTCGGAAACGGGGCCGGGTTCGATTCCCCGACCCGGTTCGGATACGGGATCGGCCCGACCCGGTTCGGATACGGGAACAGGGGCCGGGTCCTTGACGAGAGCGGGGGCGGGAGCGGGAGCGGGGGCGAGAACAGGGCCAGGGCCGGGACCGGGACCGGAGCCAGAAGCCGGGCCGGGTTCGCGAATGCCCGCCCCCGGGGCCGGGGAACGCCGGGCCGCCCCCGGCGAACGACCCGCCTCCCGCTCCGCCCGCGACCCTGACGGCAGGAAGTCGTACGGCTCGAACAGCAGGTCAAGACCCCACTCCTCCCGCCGCCCGGAGCCCCCCGCGTCGGCGCCCGGCACGGCCTCGGACGAGGACCCCTGGGATACGGGGGACACGGGCGACGTCTGGGACACCGCGGGCGCCCCGGCCCCGGGCGAGGACACCGCGGGCGCCCCCTCCCGTACCCCTCTCCGTACGCCCACCCGCCCCAGCCGCAGCCCCAGCGCCACCGGGACGGCGATTCCCGCCGACCAGACCAGGGCGGCGGCACCCGTCAGCCACCAGACAGGCCCGAAGTCCGCCAGCCGCCCGGTACCGAGCGGACCGCTCGCCGCAGCCGCCATCAGCGCGGTCAGCACGGCGCAGCCGATCGCCCCCAGCAGTGCCGTGAGGGCGGTCTGGCGCATGCTCCACGCCGTCGCGCGGTCCCCGTGCCGGGGCGCGGCCGTCGCCGCCGTGAACCAGCCGATCACCAGCCCCGCCGCCACCGGCACGGCCGCCGACGCCCAGTTCGGCGCCGTACCCGGCCCCGCCGCCGGAATCGCGGCGATCAGCGGAAAGTGCGGCAGCGCCGGGTCCCCGCTCAGCGCGATGGGGGACGCCGTCGCGCCCGTACCGAGCGCGAACCCGGGCCCCAGCCCGTATGCCGCACCCCACACCGCGGCGTTCGGCACGAGCGCGACGGCCAGCAGCACGACGGCGACCCGCCCCGACCACACCTGGGCGAGTTGCAGGAAGGAGTCCTGCGCGGCGTCCGCGTGCCACACCAGCGACACGGCGACGAGCACGGCCCCGCCGCCGAGCAGTACGAGGGCACCCGCAGCCGCGGACCGCAGGGCGACGGCCACCCGGGTACGCGCGAGCCCCACCCGCACCCGCCCCGGCAGCCAGTCCGGCAGCGGGCCACCGGGCCGCCCGCACGCCGTCCAGACCCCGGCCGCCGCCGCGCCGAGGGTCACCAGCGGCAGATGGAGCAGGGCGCTCAGCGGTTCCGGGGCGAGCGGACCGTCCGCCGCGTAGGCCGTCGCAGCCGCTCCGACCAGCAGATATCCGATACTGACCGCACAGAACGCGCCCCATGTCGACGGCCGTGGCCGTGGCCGCGCCTCATCGGGCAGCAGCCCGTCGCGGGCCGCCCGGTGCGTGAGCCAGACGGGCAGGACGACAAGCAGCAGCGGTACGACGCCGACCGGCGCGGGCTGCCCGGAGAAGGAGTCAGCGCGGACGAGTTCGGTGCCATGGGCGAGCAGCCAGAGTCCGGCGGCCACCTCCAGCGCGCCGCCGGGTCCGCTGTCCGGGTACGGGGAACCGATCCACAGCGCCATCACCACCACGGCCAGCGCGCCGAGTCCAAGCCCCGCCGCGGTCGCCCCGCGCACGACACACGCGGCCAGCGCGGCGTTCCCGCCGCCCTGCACAAGGACCGGCGGCGGGGAGTGCGCGGGGCGGTGCTCGGTCGTCTGGGTCACCCCGCCATGCTGCCAACGACACGCGCTTTATCCATGTAACGGGCGAATGACCGTTGTGTCGCTCAAGATACGTTTATGTATTTTTACGCCGGGTGCAGTGCTTCGGAGGGTCCGTCATGACCCAGAGCGCCACACACTCCGCCTCCGACAGCCCACTGCCGTCCCCCAAGGAACGGCGCAGGCGGCGCGAGGCGATGTCGATGACCGAGCAGGAGGTCGCCGCGGCGGTCGGTGTCACCAAGGCGACCGTCCGCGCCTGGGAAACGGGTCGCAGCGAGCCCCGTGGCCGCCGACGCGAGGCGTACGCCAAACTCCTCGGCGCCACCGCGCCTGCGCCCGCGCCCGCTCCCGTGCGCGCCAAGCCATCGGCGAAGGGGGTGCCCTCCGCCGAGCCGGAACCGGGCAACTCCGAGGACGGGCCCACACCGGGATCGGACATTTCCGAGGACGCGCCCACGCCCGAACCGGACAGGCCCAAGAAACCGCCCACGTCGGAAACGGACAGATCCGAAGACGCGCCTACGACGGCTTCCGGCCCCGTCCTCCGCCCGGCAGCCGCACCCTCTCCCCCACCGGCCACCGCCTCCGCGCCCGCCTCGGCACCTACGCCTGAGCCCGCCTCGGCACGCACGCCCGAGCCGACAGCCGCGCCCTCACCCGCGCCGACGGCCGCCACCGCGCCGGAAAGGGCGCAGCCGCCGCGTACGAAGCAGCCCCACTCGACCACCCGGCCGGTGTCCGCCGTCAAACGGGCCGCCAAACGTGCCGCGGGCCCCGCGTCGCCGCACCGTACGAAGGCCGCACCGCCCCTCGTACACACTCACACCGCTGCCCAGCAGGAGCGGGCGGCATCGCGCGGACCGGTGGAACCTTCCGGACCGCAGGGCGCCCCAACGCCCGTACGCGCTGCCGAGCGCCCGGAGCGCCCGGAGCCCTCGGTGCCGTCGAAGCCCCCGGAGCCGCCGGCGTCCGCAGGGCCGTCCGCAGAGCCGTCCGCAGGGCCCGTGGACAGCGCCGTAGCGGACCCGACGCCCCCTGGGGATCAGCAGCCCCCCGGGCACCAGCGGCCTCCCGAGCCTCCGGGCTCTGCCGGGCTCACCCCGGCCGAGGCGTTCGACGCCCTGTACACGTACGCCGCCCCCGGTCTCGTACGCCAGGCGTATCTGCTCACCGGCAGGCGGCGGCTCTCCCACGACTCCGTCGAGCGCGCCTTCCATCTCGCCTGGCAGCAGTGGCCCGAGGTCGCCCGCGACCGGGACCCGGTGGGATGGGTGCGGGCCGCCGCGTACGAGTTCGCCATGTCGCCCTGGCAGCGGCTGCGCCCGGTCCACCGGCACCCCGACACCCCGCCGCTGGACCGGGAGAGGCGCGAGCTGCTCGACGCGCTGCTGGAGCTGCCGCCTCCGTACCGCCGCACGCTGGTGCTGTACGACGGGCTGGGACTCGATCTGCCCGAGACGGCCGCCGAGACGGAGGCGAGCACTCCGGCGGCGGCCAACCGGGTGCTGCACGCGCGCGAGGCCATCGCCGAGCGGCTGCCGCACCTGGACTCGCCCGAGGCCCTGCACCAGCAGCTCACGGCGCTCGCCGACGCCTGCCCGGTGCCCCAGCCCGCGCCCGCCCACTCCGTACGCAGGGCCGGGGAACGCCGCATCTGGTTCTGGACGCGGACCGCGCTCGCCGTCACGGCGCTGATCGCCGGTGCGACGAGCTTCACCCTGGCCACCGCACCGACCCACCACGAGTCGGAGGTCGCCCCCGGCCGGCCGGTGGCGGGCATCCCGGCACACGCCGGACCGGGCCCTCTGACGGAACACCACAAGGAACTGCGCGAACGGCTCCTCTCCGAACCCGTCCACGGCCCGGAACGGCTGGTCCCGCGGATTCCCTGACCTACCGGCAACCTGCCAAAAGAGTGGGCCCGCCGGTCGGGCGACG
>NZ_JBSGUP010000757.1:0-3739 GCF_053607985.1 Streptomyces sp. NPDC055078 | reverse complement strand
ACGCAGGACCGGCTGGGCCTGGCCCAGCTCGATCGCCCGCCCGGCGACCCCGGCCGCCGCCCGCTCCAGCTCGATCTCGGCGATCTCGGCGATCCGCGCGGCACGCCGCAGCGCCCAGAAGGCGAACAGCGCGATCACGCACAGCAGCACGGCCATCCGCCAGTCGACCGCGAAGGTCACGGCAACGACCGTCGCCGGCAGCAGCGTCGAGGTGATCGCGGGCCCGGCGATCACCACGGCCAACTGCGCGGCGTCGCCCACGTCCGCGGTCACCCCCCGCGCGAGCCGCGCCTTGTGCTCGGCGGTGAACCAGCCGAGCGGCAGCGTGCTCACGTGGCGCATCAACTGCTGCCGCAGCTGCGCCGCGAGCGTGCCCGCCGCCTTGAAGCCCACCGGGTCGGCGACGACGCTCAGCACCGCGTAGAGGACGGCGCCGACCGCGCCGGCCACGAGCCACGGCGTGGCCGCGCTGACGTCGGGCGCGGGTCGTACGACGGCGTCCAGGACCGGGACGAGCAGGCCGAGCAGCAGGCCCTGAAGGACAGCCTGCGCCGCCGTGAGCAGCCACAGGCGGGCCAGGAGCCGTGGCTCCGGCCACAGTCGGTACAGCCGGCGGATCATGCGAGCACCCCTTCCTGCGCGGCCCACATGCGGGCGTACAGCCCGTCGTGTGCGAGCAGTTCGCCGTGTCGGCCCCGTTCGACGATCCGTCCGCCGTCGAGCACGAGGATCTGGGCGGCGCCGGCGATCGTGTGCAGCCGGTGGGCGATCACGATCACCGTCTTGCCGACCGCCAGGGTGGCCAGCGCCTCCTGGACCGCCGACTCGCTGTCGGCGTCCAGCGCGGCCGTCGCCTCGTCCAGGACGACGATCGGCGCTCCGGACAGGATCGCCCGTGCGATCGTCAGCCGCTGGCGCTCGCCGCCGGACAGGCTGCCCCCGCCCGAGTCGAGCAGTGTGTCGTACCCGTCGGGCAGCGCCTCGATCACGTCGTGGATGTGCGCGGCGGCAGCCGCCGCGCGGACCTCCGCGTCACCGGCTCCGGGCCGGCCGATGCGGATGTTCTCCGCCACGCTGTCCCGCAGCAGCGCGACATCCTGGAACACCAGCGACATCGACGCCAGCAGTTCGGCCGACGGGATGGAGCGTACGTCGACGCCACCGATCCGGATCGCCCCGCCGGTCACATCGTAGAAGCGCGGCAGCAGACCGGCGAGGGTCGTCTTGCCGGCGCCCGACGGCCCCACCAGCGCGGTCACCCGGCCCGGCGGGCAGACGGCGCTGACCTCCTCGACGGCGTCGGTCACCCCGTCGTAGGAGAACGAGACGCGGTCGAACTCGACGCCGTGACCGCTCGGTGTCTGCGGGCGTTCGGGTTCGGGCAGTGGCGGGCGGGTCAGCAGCCGTTCGATGTTGGCCGCGCCCATCCGGCCCTTGCGGATGCCCTGGGCGCCGTTCACGGCCGGGAGGATCGAGTTCGGCAGCCCGATCGCGACGACCAGGAACGCCACCAGGTCCGCGACGGTGAGTGTGCCGCGGTCGACGAGGACCAGCCCGGCAGCGGTCACGGCGGCGAGGACGGCCATCTCCGAGCCGAACAGCCGCGATGCCGCGGAGCTGTAGCGCACCTCGGCGACCCACGCCGCGAACGCCTCGGCGTACTCGTCCACCGCGTCGTCGAAACGGCGCAGGACGCGGCCCCCGGTGCCGAACGTCTTGACCACCTGGATGCCGTCGGCGTACTCGACGCTCGCGGTGCTGATCCGCGCTTCGGCGGCGACCAGCCGGTTCACATGGGTCGTCATGGACCGCATCGAAACGCGGTAGAAGAGACCCATCAGGCCCAGCACACCCAGCGCGACCAACGCCATGGGGACATCGACGAGGAGCAGATAGCCCGACCCGACGACCATCACCGTGACCGCCCCGGTCAGCTGCCCCAGGGCGTGCGCGATGACCTCGTGCATCTCCTCCAGATCGCCCGTCATGGCCCTCTTGACCCGGCCCGAGCCCGCGGAACGGAACCAGCCCAGCGGCAGCGAGCCGAGATGGCGCACGATCCGCGTACGCAGCTCGTGCAGGATCGCCGCGTCCGCGTAGTGCCCGACGCGGGAGGTCTGCACCAGCAGCACCAGCCACACGCCGGCGCCCGCGGCACCGATGCCCACCCAGGTCCACACGGTCCCGGCCGCCCCCGCCGGGTCGTCGAGCAGGACCCGCGCGATCTCGGCGACGGCGATGTAGGGCACGATCCCCGCCGCCGCGCTCAGGGACGAGAGGACCGCGCAGATCACGAGATGGGTCCGGATCGGGGCGAGCAGCCGTGCCAGCGCCCCGGGATGCGCGAGTCCGGCCGACTGCCCGGTATCCGCACGGGGCTCCGGCGCGGCGGCCGTGCGTCTGTATGTTGTCTGGCTCATCCGTCTGTTCCTCCTGGGAACCTCATCGCCGGCGCCGGATTCCTCGGTCCCGCCCCGTGTCGCAGACGCCGCCTCCACGGCCATGACCGGGAGAGGTAAGGTATGCCTAACCTCACTTCAATCTTGAGACTTCAAGGCAACTTGATGTCAAATAGGTGCATGGATGATCCACGCGGTGTTTCGATCGGCCGGGCGGCGGCCCTCTACGGCCTTGCCCCGTCGACGCTGCGGTGGTGGGAGTCGCAACGGGTGCTGCCGGAACCACCGCGTGTCAACGGACGCCGCGTCTACACCGAGACCGAACTCCGCCGTATCGGACTCGCCTATCTGTGCTGTGTCGTCGGGGTGATGCCGCTCGAACAGTCGTCCGTCGTCACGGCGGGGAGCCGGAATCAGCACTGGCAGAGCACCGTGCGGCGGCACGCCGGGCTGATCGAGGAGAAGATCAGACAACTGGAGAGCGCGCATGGGTATCTGCTGCACCTGCTGCGGTGCCCGGACGACGACATCGTGGGGCAATGCCCGGATCTCGATGACGAACTGATGAAGCACACGCCGCGCGGGCGGTTCGCGCCACCGGGACTCGTCGCCGCCGCGCAGTCGATCCCCCTTCGCGCACCGGCCCGCCGGGAGCGTGATGAAACGGACCTGCCGCGTGATGAAAAGTCCACGGCCGCGGGCCGCTGTGCCGTCTGCGCGGCACCGTTCAGCCAGCCGGCGCGCGGCCGTCGCCGCACCTACTGCTCGCGTGCGTGCCAGCAACGGCAGTACCGGCGCAACGCGGACCGGCGATCGGCACAGCCGTGAGCGGGGACGCTCCGGCGGGCGTCGTGCCCGCGTACGCGGGGCGGCGGGCCGTCCGGTTCTCCCCCGGGAGGGGCAGGCCCGGGTGGGGCAGGCCCGGGTGGGGCAGGCCCGGGTGGGGCAGGCCCGGGTGGGTCAGGCCCCGCCCGCCCGGGCCGGGTCCAGCGCGTCGCGGACGACGGCCGTCGCCGCGCGTCCCGCCCCCAGGACCGGTGACGGGTCGGTGCCGCGCGCGCGAGCATGAACGCGCCTTGCAGCAAGGCGATGACGGAGCCCGCGGCCGAACGCCTCCGCTCCTTCGACCGCACCGCGCTCGTGGCCCGGGGTGCGGGGCCCGGGGCGCGGGGCGCGGGGCGCGGGGCGCGGGGCGCGGCCGACCGTATGATGCCCCCGTCGACCGGCCGCCGCCTCGCCGGCCTGCTTCCGCACGGGCGGTACGCGGAGACCCCCGGGGCCGGGACGCGGTTCATGTTAGTCTTAAACTTTTCGCTGGGCGGTGTAGAGGTTATGTTATT
>NZ_JBSGUP010000756.1:0-3740 GCF_053607985.1 Streptomyces sp. NPDC055078 | reverse complement strand
CCATGCATCTGCGCGGAGCCCATGAGCAGTCGGGCCTCTTCGCCGATGTGCTGCGCCGGCACGGGCTGCCGGTCGCACCCGAGGAAATCGGGTTCAGCGCGGATGAGTTCGTCCGCGCGGTGGAGTACGCGCCGCAGACCCGTCCGGGCCGCTTCACCATTCTTGAGCACCTTGACCTCACCACCGATCAGATCAGGGACGCGTACGCCGACTATGCCAAGACCATCCGTAGCTGAACTCCGCCCGGTCGTTCACCCGGAGGGAGTGAAGGACCGGAGAAGCGGCGAGCACTGGGCCGGTCGCCTCTATATGCGCGAGATCTCGCTGCATATCGACCCGTATCTGGTGAATACCAGGATCACGCCCAACCAACTCACCTACCTCATGATCGTGGTGGGGGTGATCGGCGGTGCCGCCCTGCTGATCCCCGGGCTGACCGGCGCCGTCCTCGCCGCGGTGCTGTTCCAGATCTATCTGCTGCTCGACTGCGTCGACGGCGAGGTCGCCCGCTGGCGCGGCCAGACCTCCATCACCGGCGTCTATCTCGACCGGGTCGGCCACTACCTCTGCGAGGCGGCGCTGCTGATCGGCTTCGGCGTGCGCGGCGCCGATGTCCTCGGCGACGGACGCGCCGAATGGCTGTGGGCCTTCCTCGGGACCCTCGCCGCCCTCGGCGCGATCCTGATCAAGGCCGAGACGGATCTCGTGGACGTGGCCCGGCAGCGCAGCGGACTGCCCGCGGTGAAGGAAGAGGCGGCGGTGCCGCGCTCCTCCGGGCTGGCCGTCGCCCGCCGCGCCGCCGCCGCGCTGAAGTTCCACCGGCTCGTCGGCGGGATCGAGGCCAGCCTGTTCATCCTGGTCGCCGCCGCCCTCGACCTGGCCGGACTGACCGGGAGCGACCTCTTCTTCACCCGCCTCGGCATCGCGGTCCTGGCCGGCATCGCCGTGGTGCAGACCCTGCTGCACCTGGTGTCGATCCTCGCCTCCAGCAGGCTCAAGTGACCGGGGGCCTCAAGCTGGGCGCGGTCATCATCACGATGGGTGACCGCCCCGCTGAGCTGCGGGCCCTGCTCGACTCGGTCGCCAGGCAGGAGGGCGACCCCATCGAGGTGGTCGTCGTCGGCAACGGCGCCCCCGTCACCGGGGTCGAGGAGTTCGCATCGGTCCTGCGCACCGTGGAACTGCCCGAGAACCTGGGCATCCCCGGGGGCCGCAACGCCGGCATCGAAGCCTTCGGTCCCGCGGGCGGCGAGATGGACGCGCTGCTCTTCCTCGACGACGACGGACTGCTGCCGGGCACCGACACCGCGGAGCTGGTGCGCCGGGCCTTCGCCGCCGATCCGGAGCTGGGCATCGTCAGCTTCCGGATCGCCGACCCGGAGACCGGCCGCACCCAGCGCCGCCATGTCCCCCGGCTGCGCGCGTCGGACCCGATGCGCTCCTCCCGGGTGACGACGTTCCTCGGCGGCGCCAACGCCGTCAGGACCAAGGTGTTCGCCGAGGTCGGTGCGCTGCCCGGAGACTTCTTCTACGCGCACGAGGAGACCGATCTCGCCTGGCGGGCCCTGGACGCGGGGTGGATGATCGACTACCGGGCGGACATGGTGCTGTACCACCCGGCGACGCCGCCGTCCCGGCACGCGGTCTACCACCGGATGGTGGCCCGCAACCGGGTCTGGCTCGCCCGCCGCAATCTGCCCGCGCCCCTGGTCCCGGTCTATCTCGGCGTCTGGGTGCTCCTCACCCTCGCCCGGCGGCCGTCGGCGGCGGCGCTGAAGGCATGGCTGGGAGGATTCAAGGAGGGCTGGCGGACCGGGTGCGGGCCCCGTCGGCCCATGAAGTGGCGTACGGTGTGGCGGCTCACCCGACTGGGCCGACCTCCGGTGATCTGACAAGCTTGGGCCTTGAGAGCACCGGGCGTACTCCGGTCCAGGCCGGCGACGCCCGGAGCCGCGCCCCCACTGCCGCGCTTCTCGAAGACGAAAGTTTCCACTTGTGAGTGACACAACCCATGACGGTGCGATCACGATGACCGCTCGGCCAGCGGGGGACGACGGTCTGCCCCCGGCGCAGCTCGCCGCCAAATACGGTCTGTCGGTCAGCGGCGCCCGGCCCGGGCTGCTTGAGTACATCCGGCTGCTGTGGGGCCGGCGCCACTTCATCCTGGCCTTCTCGCAGGCCAAGCTGACCGCCCAGTACAGCAAGGCGAAGCTCGGCCAGCTGTGGCAGGTGGTGACGCCCCTGCTCAACGCGCTGGTCTACTACTTGATCTTCGGGCTCATCCTGGGCACGAGGGAGGGCATCCCGAACGAGGTCTTCGTACCGTTCCTGGTGACAGGTGTCTTCGTCTTCACCTTCACCCAGAGTTCGGTCATGACGGGCGTACGGGCGATCTCGGGCAATCTCGGGCTGGTGCGGGCGCTGCACTTCCCACGGGCCTCGCTGCCGATCTCCTTCGCGCTCCAGCAGCTCCAGCAGCTGCTGTTCTCCATGCTCGTGCTCGTCCTGATCGTGATCGGGTTCGGCAGCTATCCCTCGCTCTCCTGGCTGCTGGTGCTCCCCGCGCTGGCGCTCCAGTTCGTCTTCAACACCGGCCTCGCGCTGATCATGGCGAGGCTGGGCAGCAAGACGCCCGATCTCGCCCAGCTGATGCCGTTCATCATGCGGACGTGGATGTACGCGTCCGGAGTGATGTTCTCCATCCCGGTCATGCTCAAGGACAAGCCCGCCTGGATCGCCGATGTGCTCCAGTGGAACCCGGCCGCCGTCTATATGGACCTGGTCCGCTTCGCGCTGATCGACGGCTACGGCTCCGAGAACCTGCCGGACCATATCTGGGCGTTCGCCCTGGGCTGGGCGGTCCTGTTCGGGATCTTCGGCTTCGTGTACTTCTGGAAGGCCGAGGAGCGGTACGGCCGTGGCTGACGACAGCACCGCGCGCGTGCCCACCGTCATCGCGGACGACGTCCATATCGTCTACCGGGTGCGCGGCGGCTCAGGCGGCAGGGGCAGCGCCACCGCCGCCCTGAGCCGGATCCTCAAGGGCGCCAAGGGTGACAGGGGCGAGCGGCGCGGAGAGCGCACCGTGCACGCCGTCCGGGGTGTCTCCTTCACCGCGTACCGGGGCGAGGCCATCGGCCTGATCGGCACCAACGGCTCGGGCAAGTCCACCCTGCTGCGCGCCATAGCCGGACTGCTGCCCACCGAGCGCGGCAAGGTCTACACCGACGGCCAGCCCTCCCTGCTGGGCGTGAACGCCGCGCTGATGGGCGATCTCACCGGTGAGCGCAATGTCATTCTCGGCGGCCTGGCCATGGGCATGACGCGTGAGCAGATTCGCGAGCGCTACCAGTCCATCGTCGACTTCTCCGGGATCAACGAGAAGGGCGACTTCATCACCCTGCCGATGCGCACCTACTCCTCGGGCATGGGCGCGCGGCTGCGGTTCTCCATCGCGGCGGCCAAGGACCACGACGTTCTGATGATCGACGAGGCGCTGGCCACGGGCGACCGCAAGTTCCAGATCCGCTCCGAGGCGCGCATCCGTGAGCTGCGCAAGCAGGCGGGCACGGTCTTCCTGGTCAGTCACAGCCTCGGCTCCATCAAGGACACCTGCGACCGGGTCCTGTGGCTGGAGAAGGGCGAGCTGCTGATGGACGGGCCCACCGCCGATGTCCTCAAGGCGTACGAGAAGGAGACCGGCAAGTAGCCGGGGCGCGGGACCGGCGCCGGTGTCCGCG
>NZ_JBSGUP010000755.1:0-3753 GCF_053607985.1 Streptomyces sp. NPDC055078 | reverse complement strand
CCGTAGTACGGCTGAGCCTGTGAAGGCTCAGCCCTGCGCGGCGTACCGCACGAAGCGGGCCCAGCCGTCGGGGGAGACGGCGAGGTAGGGGCACGCTATGTCCTTGGAGTCCCGGACGTGAATGGCATGCTCGGTTACGGCGACCTCCACACAGCTGTCGCCCCTCCGGCGTCTCCAGTAGCCGTACCGGTCCATCCAGGCACGCGTGGTACTCGGCGTTGAGTGGGACAATCTGAAGCGTCACATTGCGTCGTTCGCTGTGTTCCAGAACGTGGTCGAGCAGGACCCGCGTGACCTCCGTACCGCCGAGCCGCCGCCGGAAGACGGACTCCTCCGTTCCCGCCGAGCGGGAAGACGGTGTGGGCGGAGATCGACACCGGCAGGGACTGACGACGGGTCACCCCGGGTCCGGCGTGACGGGTCACCCCGGGTCCGGCGGCAGCTCGGCGCGTACGGTCAGGCCGCCGTCCGGGTTGGCGTGCGCGGTGACGGTGCCGTGGTGGGCGTGGACGATCGAGCGGACGATGGCGAGGCCCAGACCGTGGCCGGAGCGGTCGCTGGTGACGCGGACCGGCTGCCGGTAGAAGGGCTCGAACAGGCGCTGGGCGATGACGTCATCGATGCGCCGCCCGGTGTTCTCCACCTCGATGACGATGTCGTCCTCGCGCAGGACCGCGAGGTGCACCGAACCGCCGGGCTCGTTGTAGGCCAGGGCGTTGTCGAGGAGGTTGAGCAGGAGCTGGCGGAGCAGGGTGGTGTTGCCGGAGACGGTGCAGTCGGGCTCGGTGTCGACGCGGAGGCGCAGCTCCGCCGTGGCCGCCTGCGCGGTGCGTTCGGCGGCGGTGTCCGTGGCGAGGGCCGCGAGGTCGACGGGTTCGGGGTCGAAGGGGGCATGGTCGGCCGCCGCCAGGTCGAGGAGGGCCTTGACGATGGTGATGTTGCGTTCGTTCGTCTCGACGAGCATCGGGGCCAGCTCGGCGAACTCTTCGCCGCTGGGGTCGGCGGCGGCGATCTGCAGGACGGTGCGGGTGGTGGCCAGCGGGGTGAGCAGTTCGTGCGAGGCGTTGGCCGCGAAGCGCTGATGGGCGGCGAAGGACTCCTCCAGGCGGGCCAGCATGATGTCGAAGGTGTCGGCGAGCTGCTTGAGTTCATCGGACGGTCCCTCGGCATCGATACGGTCCCGCAACTGGCCGTCGGCGGCCTTCGCGGCGGCCTGGCTGATGATGCCGAGGGGCGCGAGAAGGCGTTTCGAGAACCGCCAGCCGATGGCCAGGCCGATCGCCATCACCAGCAGAAGACCGCCGACGGACAGCCACAGCAGGGTGTTCCAGACGTCTTCCTTGCTGCGGATCGATCTGTCGGCCGTGGTACCCGGCCCGACACCCGGCGGAGCACTGGTCTCGGGGAACGCCTCCCCGGTGCGGGACATCCAGTCCGGTGCCCCGGGGCCCGTGACGATGATGGTGTCCCGGAAGTCGTACGTCGGCACGAACCGCATGCCGGTGTAGATGACGGCGACCATCAGTACGGCCGAGGCGGCGAGTGCGCCCGCGAAGCCGAGGAAGAGCCTGGCATGGATGCTCCCGGTCCGCCCGGTCCGCCCGGTCCGCCCGGCCCGCTGGGTTCGCCCGGTCCGCCCGAGGCCCGGCCAGGAGGGCCGCCTCACTTGGTGCCCAGGTAGTACCCGGCGCTGATCGCCGTGTGCACCAGCCGGGGCTCGCCGAGCTTGCGGCGCAGGGTGTGCACGACGAGACGTACCGCGTTGGTGAGCGGATCCGTGCCCGCGTCCCACGCCTTGTCCAGGAGGTATTCGGCACTCAGTACGCCGCCGTCGGCGCGCATCAGCAGTTCCAGTACGGCCAGTTCCTTCGGCGTGAGGCGCACTTCCCGCCCCGCACGCAGCACACGGCGGCGGTGGGTGTCGAAGGCCAGGTCGGCGAAGGTGAGGACGGGGGCGTGGACCATGGGGCTGCGCCGGTACAACGCCCGCAGGCGGGCGACGAGTTCGGGGAAGTCGAAGGGTTTCGCCAGATAGTCGTCGGCTCCGAGGCCGAGCCCTTCGACCTTGTCGCCCAGGCGCCCGGCGGCGGTGAGCATCAGGACGCGGCACTCCAGACGCATGGCGACGATGCGGCGGCAGACCTCGTCGCCGTGGATGCCCGGCAGGTCACGGTCGAGGATGACGGCGTCGTAGTCGTAGACCGCCAGTTTGTCCATGGCCGCCGACCCGTCGTGCACGACATCGGCGGCGATGGCCTCGCGGCGCAGCCCGATCTCCAGGACCCGCGCCATGTACTGCTCGTCCTCCACCACCAGTACTCGCACGACCCGCGATCCTTTCCTGTGAATTCCGGACGCATTCGACATCCCGGCTGCCCACATTTATCAGATGCGGGATATGAACCGTGTATGAGCTGCCGCCCGGCCCGCGCACTCGGCAAACACGGCTCAAAACGGTGTCTGGCTACGGTGACATGCGGTTTCACGAAATTCGCCGGGCAAGGAGCTGTCGTACGCAATGAATCTCTTCAAACGGGCGTGGTGGCGGCTGACCAGCCACCTCGGAAAGTCCCTGATGCTGGTCGGCCTCTTCTTCGTCATCTGCACCCTGGTGCTCTCCGGATTCCTTATCCAGTCCGCCGCGGCCCGGGCGGCCGACGATGCCAAGAACAGCGTCGGCGCGGTCGCCACCATGCAGTTGGACGTGAACGCCCTGATCGACTCGGGAGGGGGCACCAAGTCCGACGGCGCCATGCCCGGCGTGATCGGTCCGGAAGGTGACCTGCGGCGCGGTCTGGTCGACAGGATCTGCGAGTCGTCGGTGGTCAAGCGGTGCAACTACACGACGGACTCGGGTGCCGCGCCCACCGCCGGCTCGAAGCTGTACCAGCCGGTGCCGCGGCCGGCCGGCACCCAACCGGACGGCCTCGACCTCTTCAAGGCCGACGGGATACGCGATCAGCAGTCGGTGGCCTCGTTCCGTAACGGCGAGGCGAAGATCGTCGCCGGGCGGGGGATCGGCCCGAAGAGCGGGATCGACGAGGTCGTGGTCGAGCAGCGCCTGGCCAAGCACAACCGCTGGAAGGTCGGCGACAGGATCAAGCTGAAGGTCGGTGAACTACCGGAGATCGGCAAGAAGAGGAACGAGGACGAGTTCACGTTCACGGTCATCGGCATCTACTCCAGCGGCACTCCGGACAGCGGCCGGTACATGCCGGCCATGATGGACCCGGTGAATAAGCTGTACGTCACCCCGGACGGTGGCAGTCGGCTCCTCGGCAAGAAGACGGGCCCCGAAGGGGGAGTGCTCCAGCAGGCCACCTTCACCCTGTCCGACCCGGCGGACCTGGCCCGGCTGAAGAAGCACGCGAAAGCCTCCGGCGCCGATCTCGACCTCTTCCCGATGACGGTCAACGACAAGCAGTACAAGCAGCTCGTCGGGCCCATCACCAAGACCGCGGCCTTCGCGACCGTCACCGTGTGGCTCGTCGCCCTCGCCGGGACCGTGATCCTCGCCCTGATCGTCGCCTCGTCGCTGCGCGAGCGCCGAAAGGAGCTGGGCATCCTGCTCTCGCTCGGCGAGAAGAAGCCCCAACTGCTCGGCCAGCATCTGGTGGAAGTCGTCGCCTGCGCGGTGATCGCGGTGGGCCTCGCCTCGGCGGGCAGCCAGTTCCTGTCCCAGGCCATCGGTGACCAGTTGCTGGCCGGCGAGGTGTCGTCGGCCAAGGAGTCCGCCGCGAACGCGGACAGCGG
>NZ_JBSGUP010000754.1:0-3759 GCF_053607985.1 Streptomyces sp. NPDC055078 | reverse complement strand
CACGGCAGGTCCGAGGGGGTGCCGCTCTCGCGTGTTCCTCCGCAGCGTCAGGGGCGCTGCCACGCGGAGAGCGGGGGCAGGGGGGACCGGCCGACGTACCGGAAGCGTCTGGTCGTCACCGTGCCGGGCCGCCTTGCCGGCTGCTGCGGGCGTTCACCTCGGTCAGGGCGGGCCGGAGCTGATCCGTCACGGTCGCCGGGCGAACGTTCTCCCGGGAGGTGGTCCACTCGATGCCGCCACGGGGAGGGCGGAGGGAGTAGGGGCCGTCCCCCGCGTCCGTGCCGGTGTCCATGAGCACCCCGAGGGTTCCCGTGCTGGTGTCGAACACCAGGTCACCGACGCCGAGTTGGGGCTTTTGACGTTCCGTCGCTACGTTCTTCCCGGACATGGCCGCTCCTCTCCGTAGTGCTTCCACTACCGGGGGCCATCAGAGTGGCGTAGAGTCAGAACCCAATCAACGTGGCTTCACGGACGGGACAGTTGGGGGACAGATGGTGAACCGCAAGGAGCTGAACCCGGACGCATCGCCACAAGCGGCGTTCGGCGCACGTCTCCGCAGCTCACGCGAGGCGAAAGGCTGGACGCAAGAGGATCTGTCCCAACGCATGGGCACGTCCAGCGGCCACATTTCGGGCGTAGAGACCACCCGCAAAAAACCGTCCTTGCACTTTGCGAAGGCTGCTGACGCAGTTTTTGGCCTGACGGGGCTGGATGCCACGTTCGAACGTCAGTGGCACGAGATGCACAACGGCAGCTTGTTGGAAGGGTTCCCTGAGTACGTGGGGCACGAGGGGCGTGCGGCTGAGGTCCGGCTGTTTGAGTCGGGACTCATTCCCGGCCCGCTCCAGACCCGGGAGTACGCGCAGGCACTGGAAAACAGCACTGTTCAGCGAGGGGACATCACACCCGAGCAGGCCGTCGAGCGGGTCGAGTTCCTCATGGAGCGGCAAGCCGCGCTCTCGCGGACATCCCCGCCGATCATCTTCGTGGTGCTCGACGAGAGCTGTGTCCGTCGATCCATCGGCGGGCCCGCCGTAATGGATGCCCAGTTGGAGCGGTTGATCGAGTTCGCCAAGCAGTCGAACACATCGCTCCAGATCTCGCCGTTCGACATGGGCGAAAGGCAGCCGTTCAGTCGGTTGGTCCACCTTCTGACGATGGCTGACCGGTCCCTGATGTCCTACGTCGAGTCACAGACCCAGGGCCATCTCAACCGCGAACTGAACTCCGTTCTCCCGCTGATGAGGAATTACCATCAGCTACAGACCGAAGCGGCCTCTCAGGCGGAGTCAGTCACCATGATCGAACGGCTAAGAAAGGACATCTCGTGACGGCCTCAACCCATTCCCCCCCTCTCCACTGGGTCAAGTCTTCGTACAGCGGTCAGAACGGCGGCTCCTGCGTCGAGTGGGCCCCCACGCACGCGTCCGCTACCGGCATAGTCCCCGTGCGGGATTCCAAGCGCCCTGCCGGGCCGGTCCTCATGGTCACCCCTGCCGCATTCGCCGGACTGGTGACGCTGGCACGGACCGCCGGCCTTTAGGACCCGCACGACCCCGAGCCCCGTCGACTCCCGTCCTCCGGAGTCGGCGGGGCTTCCTCCTCGCGGCTGACTACGCGGACCGGGGGAGGACACCCCCCTCGGCTACAGGGTGAAGAACGTGCCCACAAGCACCACCGCCCCCACCCCCGCCGCCCCCCAAGCCAGCCGCGGCAGCCGCATCCCGCCGCCGATGAGCAGCGCGGCGAGGAGGAGGGCGCCGCCGAGGGGGAGCCAGGAGTGGAAGAGGCCGGCGGGGCCGCGGCGGACGAGTTCGGTGGTGCCGGGTTTGACGACGACGGAGAGGCGGGCGCCCTCTTTGGTTGCGACGGACTTGTCGATGGTGTACGCGGTACGGGGCGGGGAGGCCCCGGCGGGGTCGGTGGGCTCGTAGCGGCCGGAGCAGGTGGTGTCGTCGCACCGGGCGACGGTGAAGGCGCCGTGCTCGCGGCCCTTCGCGAGGATCACATGCTGGGCGGTGTCCCAGGAGGACCAGAAGCCGGCCACCAACACGAGCAGCGCGACGAGTCCGCTCGCCGCACGGCGACTGTAGTGGAGCATGTTGCTCATGGGGCGCGATCCTTGGGTATTCGACCGCGCCCGGTCAACTCATGGCCCGGACTTCGCCGGGACTGTCAGGAGTTGTACGTACTCTGGGCCCGCTCCAGCCCGTCGGACACGAGGGACTCCACCGCGTCGGCGGCGCGGTCGACGAAGTAGCCGAGTTCCTTGCGCTCCACCGAGGAGAAGTCCTTGAGGACGAAGTCGGCCACCTGCATCCGGCCGGGCGGGCGGCCGATGCCGAAGCGGACGCGGTGGTAGTCGGGGCCCATGGCCTTGGTCATGGACTTCAGCCCGTTGTGCCCGTTGTCACCGCCGCCGAGCTTCAGCCGGAGTGTGCCGTAATCGATGTCCAGTTCGTCATGGACGGCAATGATGTGCGCCGTATCGATCCGGTAGAAGTCGCGCAGGGCGGTGACCGGTCCGCCGGAGAGGTTCATGTACGACAGCGGCTTGGCCAGGACCACCCGGCGGCTCGCGGGGCCCGGGGGGCCGATGCGGCCCTCGACCACCTGGGCCTGGGCGCCCGGTGCGCGCTTGAACTTTCCGCCCATGCGCTCGGCGAGCAGGTCGGCGACCATGAACCCCACGTTGTGCCGGTTCGCGGCATAGCCGGGGCCCGGGTTGCCCAGGCCCACGATGAGCCAGGGGGCGTTCGCGTCGGTCGTCATACTGCGTCATCTCTCCCGTGTCTCACCCGTACGGACAGCCTGCCGCCGCCCGCGTTCCGTGCGGACAGTCTTCCGCCGCCCGCGCGGCAGGGCGCGGACGGCGGCTGAGGAACGGAGCGCGGGCGGGGCGATCGGACCGCGCCCCGGCGCTCCAGGGGCGATCAGACCTCGGCGGCCTCGTCGCCTTCGGCGCTCTCGCCACCGGCGGCGGGCTCCTCCGCCTGGGCGGCCAGGACCTGGAGGACGACGGCGTCCTCGTCCACGGCCAGGGTCGTACCGGCGGGCAGCGGGATGTCCTTGGCGAGCACGGACGCGCCGCCCTCAAGACCGGCGATGGAGACCGTGACGGACTCGGGGATGTGGGTGGCCTCGGCCTCGACGGGCAGCGTGTTGAGCACGTGCTCCAGGAGGAAGTTGCCCGGGGCCAGCTCGCCCTCGGTGAGCACGCGGATCTCGACGGTGACCTTCTCGCCGCGCTTCACGAGGAGCAGGTCCACGTGCTCCAGGAAGCCCTTGATCGGGTCGCGCTGGACGGCCTTGGGGATCGCCAGCTCGGTGTTGTGGCCCTCGATGTCCAGGGAGAGCAGAACGTTCGGGGTACGCAGGGCGAGCAGCAGCTCATGGCCCGGCAGCGTGATGTGGACCGGGTCGGTGCCGTGGCCGTACAGGACGCCGGGAACCTTGTTGTCGCGGCGGACGCGGCGGGCGGCGCCCTTGCCGAACTCGGTACGGACGCCGGCGGCGATCTTCACCTCGGACATGTGCACTCCTCGTATAGCAAGCAGATCTGGTGGTCACCCGGCCACGACAGCCTGCTACGAAGAGCGCGTCGATAACGGACCGCCGCACGGATATGTGCGGCCTCCCTCGCCGAGCAACTTCGACAGTCTACGCACGGCGGGCCCGCCCACCCAATCGATCAAGGGCAGCCGACCGCACCCTCAGGGCAGCGGTCGGGGCAGCGGTCAGGGCCGCACCCTCCCGGAG
>NZ_JBSGUP010000753.1:0-3802 GCF_053607985.1 Streptomyces sp. NPDC055078 | reverse complement strand
GGTTTCCGACCGCACCCGGACCCCCGCTCGCCGGGAGGAGTGGCAGCGCGTCAGGCGGCTGCCTTGAACCCCCTCAGCCGCAGGCTGTTGCCGACGACGAACACCGAGGAGAAGGCCATCGCCGCGCCCGCGATCATCGGGCTCAGCAGCCCCAGCGCCGCGAGCGGCAGTGCCGCGACGTTGTAGGCGAAGGCCCAGAACAGGTTCGAGCGGATCGTCCCCAGGGTGCGGCGTGCCAGCCGGATGGCGTCGGCCGCCGACCGCAGGTCACCCCGTACGAGGGTCAGATCACTGGCCTCGATCGCCGCGTCCGTGCCGGTGCCCATCGCCAGGCCCAGATCGGCCTGGGCGAGCGCCGCCGCGTCGTTGACACCGTCGCCGACCATGGCGACGCTGCGGCCCTCGGCCTGGAGACGCTTGACGACATCGACCTTGTCCTCGGGCATGACCTCGGCGATCACCTCGTCGATACCCACCTCGGCGGCGACGGCCTTGGCGACCGCCGTGTTGTCCCCGGTCAGCAGGATGGGCGCCAGGCCCAGGCCCCGGAGCTTGGTGATGGCCTCGGCACTGGTCTCCTTGACCGCGTCGGCGACTTCGAGGACCGCGCGGGCCTCGCCGTCCCAGGCGACCGTGATCGCGGTGCGCCCGCCCGCCTCGGCAGCCGCCTTGGCCCGCTTCAGCTCGTCGGTCAGGTGGATCTCCCAGTCGGCGAGCAGCTTCTCGCGGCCCACCAGGACGGCGTGGCCGTCCACGATGCCCTGGACGCCCAGTCCGGGGACGTTGGTGAAGTCCTCGGGGGCGGGGAGCGCACCGGTCTTGGCGACGGCTCCGGCGGCGACCGCCTGGGCGATCGGGTGCTCGGAGGCGTTCTCCAGGGCTCCGGCGATCCGCAGCACCTCCTCCTCGTCGGTGGACGCGGCGGTGTGGACGGCGAGCAGGGTCATCTTGCCGGTGGTGACCGTGCCGGTCTTGTCCAGGACGACGGTGTCGACCTTGCGGGTGGTCTCCAGGACCTCGGGCCCCTTGATCAGGATGCCGAGCTGGGCACCCCGGCCGGTGCCGACCATGAGAGCGGTCGGGGTGGCCAGGCCCAGGGCGCAGGGGCAGGCGATGATCAGTACGGCCACGGCTGCCGTGAAGGCGGCGGCCCAGCCCTCGCCGAGTGTCAGCCAGGTGATGAGGGTGCCGATCGCCAGCAGGATCACGATCGGGACGAAGACGCCCGAGATCTTGTCGGCGAGCCGCTGTGCCGCCGCCTTGCCGGTCTGCGCCTCCTCGACCAGCTTCGCCATCCGGGCGAGCTGGGTGTCGGAGCCGATCCGGGTGGCCTCCACGACGAGCCGGCCGCCCGCGTTCAGGGTGGCTCCGGTGACGCCGTCGCCGGGGGCGACCTCGACGGGCACGGACTCGCCGGTGAGCATGGACGCGTCCACGGCGGATGAGCCCTCGACCACGATGCCGTCGGTGGCGATCTTCTCGCCGGGCCGCACCAGGAAGTGGTCGCCGACCGCCAGCTCGGCGGTGGGCACCCGGACCTCCTGCCCGTCCCGCAGTACGGTGACCTCCTTCGCGCCCAGCTCCATCAGGGCCTTGAGCGCGGCCCCCGCCTTACGCTTGGAGCGGGCCTCGAAGTAGCGCCCGGCCAGGATGAACGCGGTGACACCGGCCGCCGCCTCCAGATAGATGTTCGACGCGCCGTCGCTGCGGGAGATCGTCAGCTCGAAGGGGTGGGTCATCCCCGGCATGCCGGCGTGACCCCAGAACAGCGCGTACAGGGACCACAGGAACGCGGCCGTTGTGCCGACCGAGACCAGGGTGTCCATGGTGGCCGCGCCGTGCCGCAGGTTCTTCCAGGCGGCGCGGTGGAAGGGCCAGCCCGCGTAGACGACGACGGGTGCGGCCAGGGTGAGGGAGAGCCACTGCCAGTACTGGAACTGGAGGGCCGGGATCATCGCCATCGCGATCACCGGCACGGACAGGACGACGGCGGTGAGCACCCGCTGCCGCAGTGACCGCAGCTCGGGGTCGTCCGCCTCCGCTTCCTCCTCGCCGCCGGCCCCCGGCTCACCGGTCGTACGGGCCGGAGCCTTCGGCTTGGGCTCGGCGGCCGTGTAGCCGGTCGCCTCGACCGTACCGATCAGATCCTGTACGGAGATGTCCTCGCCGCGGTAGGTGACCTTGGCCTTCTCCGTGGCGTAGTTCACGGTGGCCTCGACGCCGTCCATGCGGTTGAGCTTCTTCTCGATGCGGGCGGCGCAGGAGGCGCACGTCATGCCGCCGATGGCGAGTTCTACCTCTTGATGGGTGGCTGTGTGCGCCATGAATCCTCCCTGTCCGGCGTTGCATACCCCTAGGGGGTATCCCTTCTGTCTTCATGTATACCCCCACACCGTATCTGGTGCAAGTCCTCGGTGGCGGGGGTGCTGGTGCGGCCGGGAAGCGTGCGCATTAGTCTGGGTATTGGACTAGACCTATTTTGGGTCGTCGCCAGCTGTCCCGGCCGGTACCAGTCGTAGCCTGCCGTAGCCGTTTCCCAGGAGGAATGGGGTCACATGAGCAACCGTGCAGTCCTGGAGGTGATCGCCCTGGACGCCGAGGACGCGGTCGCGGCGCAGTCCGGAGGGGCGGACCGGCTGGAACTGGTCACCGACATGGCGGCGGACGGTCTGACCCCGTCGCGGGAGACCTTCGGGCGGGTCCGCGCCGCGGTGGACATTCCGCTTCGGGTGATGCTCCGCCCGGCCAACCGCTTCCAGGTGGGAGCGCCGGGGGATCTGGAGGCGCTGGTGCGGGCCGCCGGGGAACTGCGCGCGGAAGGCGCGCGCGAGTTCGTCCTCGGCTTCCTCGACGGCGAGGGCCAGGTGGACCTGGTGGCCGTCGAGCGACTGGCCACGGAGCTGTCCGGCTGCGCCTGGACCTTCCACCGCGCGATCGACCGCGCGGCGGACCGGGACGCGCTCCGCAAGCAGCTCGCGGATCTGCCGGGCCTGGACACCTATCTGACCGCGGGCTCGGCGCGCGGCGTCGACGCCGGCCTGCCCGTGCTGCTGGCCGAGGCCGCGCGCCGGGGCGAGCCCGGGTACGAGGCGCAGATCCTGGTGGGCGGCGGCCTGCGCCTCGACCATGTGCCGGGTCTCCTCTCGGCCGGCGTCGACGCCTTCCACATCGGCGGCGCGGCCCGCCCGGGCGGCTGGTCGGGGCCCGTGTCGGCGGACGCGGTCCGGGGCTGGCGCGAGACGCTGGACGCGTAGCGCCCCCGGCGGCCCGACCTCTTGAGCCGAAAGGTTCCTGCGGGGTCTTGTGGCGTGGGGTGGTGCTTCGGGGTTGGGGCGGGTGGTGTGGTGCGGGGTCTTGGGCGGTCCGGGGTTGGGGCCGGTGTTCTGGTGTCGGGGTCTTGGGCTGGGCCCGGGCGCCTCGGGGCTGGGCCCGGGGCCGTTCGGGGCTGGGGCCGGGGTCCGCTCCGGGGTCACGTCGGGACTGCACGATTTACGGCGCGTTTCGGGTTCTTGTCGGGTGGCGGGTCCTTCAGCGCCACAAATCACGCTTTACGTCCCGACGCCACCCCTGCGCGTCCCCCTCCCCGCGACCATCGGCCGGTGTGCCCCTCCCGGTCCGGTTCCGTGCGTCCCCTCCCGGTCCACTTCCTCGTGTCCCCCTCCCGGTCCACTTCCACATGTCCCCGTTCCCTGGCCAACCCTTGCCCGTTCCCTTCCGCGTCCCTGTTCCCTGGCTCACCCTTGCCCGCCCCTTTCCGGGTCCGCCTTTGTCCGTTCCAGCCCCTCCGGAGGCACATTCAGCC
>NZ_JBSGUP010000752.1:0-3807 GCF_053607985.1 Streptomyces sp. NPDC055078 | reverse complement strand
GGACCGGGGGGCGGGCGGTCACGGGTGGTGCCCGCCGGTGCGACGGCGCCCCGCGCGTTCTCCTGCGTCCCGACGCGTACGTCCGTCACGGGGTCGCCGTGACGGACGTACGCCACCAAGGAGCCGCCACGGGCCGCCAGGAGCTGCCCGGTGACGGCGGCTGCCGTCAAGCTGCCAACAACTGCCGTCAGGGGCCGTCAGGTGCAGGTGCCGTCAGGTGCCGTCAGGTGAGGATGTCCGCCCAGGCCCGACGGTCACCCGAGGTCTCGTCGCCGGTGCACAGGGCCTGGTCCACCGGTGTGTGCCCGCTGACGTTCACCAGTTCGTTGCTCGCCAGGGCGTCGAGCAGCCGCTCCCGGGCGTACGCCCGCGTCAGCTCGGGGAAGGAGTAGTAGACGGCATCGTTCTCCCACCGGACGATATTGATCAGATGACTGTCGACGAAGCGTTGCAGGACCCCCTCGACGGTTCGGCTGTCGCTGCCGAGGAGTTCGACGACGGAATCGGCGGTGAACTGCTTCGGGGGGAGAATGCTCAGCAGCCGGAATACGCTCCGTTCGACCCGGCCGAGCCGCTCGTAGCTGAAGTCGTACCGGGAGCGTACGTCGAGTTCGCCGAGCCGGAGTTCGTCCAGCAGCTTCTCCGAGCAGTTCAGCTGTACGGCGAGGCCCGCCAGGGGAAGGCCCGGGCTCCCGCTGAGCCGGCCCCCGATGCACCGCACCGCCAGGGGAAGGCCGCCGACTGTCTCCACGAGCTGGTTCGCGGCGTGACGTTCCCGCTGCACCCGGGCGGGCCCGATGATGCGGGCGAGCAGCTCGCTGCCCTCCGCCAGGTCCATGGCGTCGAGGCTGATGTTCCAGGCACCGCCCAGACCGTGCAGCCGTCTGCGGCTGGTGATGATGACGGCGCACTGCGCACCGCCGGGGAGCAGCAGACGTACGTCGGCCAGCGACGCCACATCGTCCAGGACGAGCAGCAGCCGCCGGTCGACCGTGGTGGACCGGAACAGCTTGGACCGCTCCTCCCGGTCGTCGGGAATCTGGGATTCCGCGAGACCGAGGGCCCGCAGGAATCCGTGGAGCACCTCCCCGGGTTCCAGGCCCATTCCGGTGGAGCCGCATAAATCCGCGTACAGCTGTCCGTCCTCGAAGGACGACCGGACGGTGTGGGACATATGCACCGCCAGCGCGGTCTTCCCCACCCCCGGCATACCGCTGATGACTCCCACCGCGGTGGCGGTACGGGGCGGTCTGGTGCCCTCCTCGCCCCATGCCAGGACGGACGGGACCTGGCCGACGATGGGCTCCCGGCCCGTGAAGTCCGCGAGATCCGCCGGGAGTTGCGCGGGCACCGGGATGCCCCGGGCGCCAGGGCGGGGCGCCACCGCCTCCTCGGCCTCGGGCCGGGTCAGGACGGCCGGGCGGTGCTCGGTCACCACCGGCTGGTGCTGCTCGTAGGGCACTCCCACCGGCGCCTCGGACAACAGCGCCTGGTGCAGCGCCCGCAGCTCCTGGCCGGGCTCAAGGCCGAGGTTGTCGATCATGCTGCGCCGCAGCACCTGATAGACCTCCAGCGCCTCATGGCGCCGGCCGGAGCGATGGAGCGCGATCATCAGCGAGGCGTGCACGTTCTCGTGCAGCGGGCGGCTGAGGACGAGCGACTTCAGCTCGCTGATCAGCTCCTGATGGCGCCCCAGCTGAAGGTCGGCTTCGATCCGCAGATCGAGGGTGCGCTCCCTGAACTCCTCCAGCCGCGTCACGTAGGACGACAGCAGGCCCCCGGGTACGACATCGACCAGTGCCGACCCCCGCCACAGGGTCAGGGCCCGCTGGAGCACCCCGGCCGCTGCCGCCGGGTCCCCCTTCTTCAGCAGTGCCATTCCGTCGTCGGCATCGACCTCGAACTGATGGAGGTCGGTCCACGCATCCGGAATCGTCAGCGTATAGCCACCCGGCCTGGTGAAGAGAAGTTCCTCTTCATTGCGCTCCGTCAGAATCTTTCGAAGCTTGTAGATATACGTCTGAAGGGTGGTCATCGCGCTTGCGGGAGGATCGTTCTCCCACAGTTCGTCAATCAGCTCCGAGGTCTGCACCAGGGTATTTCTTCGCATAAGGAGAAGGGCGATTACCTGGCGTGGCTTGGGTGCGGTAGGCACGACATTACGCTGACCATCCAGAATTTCCAATGGCCCGAGCATTCGGAAGTCCATCTCACGTCCCCCGATCAACGACGCTGCTTCTTCTGCACGAGATCAGCTCTTCCTTCGCGTCAGATTATCCCTTCGATATCGATTGAACAAGGCCATTTGCAGACGCACTGCACAGACTTAAGGTCGCCACCCACGGCCACCGGCAGGGCCGGCGCGGGCGTGCCTCCGAGCGCCCTGCCCACGGGCCCGAAGCGCGGTGCCGCCGCCGCGAGAACGGCCGGACGGACCCCCGGCGCGGGCATGTGACCAGGGCATTGGACGCATGGCACACCGGCGGTCACAGCGCGCGACGGTACGGCGGACCCCGGCGCACGAGCGTGCGCGCCGGGCAGTCGGCGGCCGGGGGTCGCGCGAGTGACGGATTGCTGGCGTCAACAGTGCATCTGGCTGAAGGACGATGAGAGAGTTGTCCGGATTCCGCTTCGGGTCATGCAAACCACCCATGGAATTCATCTGGTTGCAGGCGACACTCATACCGTTCCGGTGAACGGAACGCCCCGGGCCGCAAGGCCGGATGCGGGCACCGGCCGAGGTGTCCGGTGCCGTACGGACGGGAATTCCCGCGCGAGCCCGTGTCCGGGCCGTATCCGGACGGGCCGGTGCGGCGGGGTCGCCGGGGGGCCGGCAGTGGCGCTTTCCCTGCCCGACGCGTCACGGCCACGGCGCCCGGCAGCGCGGGACGATGGCCCCCGATACCGGACCGATCGCCGACCGAACCGGTTCCCTCGGCACTCCCCCGCATCAGGAGGGGGAGGCGGGCAGTCGGCGCGGGACTGCGCGGACCCGTGGGGCGGGGCGCCCGGCATCGAGGGCCGGCCGCACCCCGGTCACCGGCCGTAATCCCGCGCGGCCGGGACGGTCGTCCCTCCTGGCGCCGCTGGTGATTCCGGTGATTCCCTGAGGCCGGTGGCAAGCCGTCGCGCGTCCTTGAGGTCCACGCGATCCTGGCTCGACCGCAGGGGGATCGGCGCTGTCCGGGTCGTCGAGCCGGCCGGAACAGCCCTGCGGTCCCAGCGGCTCCCGGCGCCACTGCCGCATGACGGCGACTACGCCCAACGGGACACCATCGCATGTGGTCGTCATGTCAGTACCATCGGAGCACGTCCTCGAAGATTGCTGGAGCCGGGCCCCGGATTCCAACCGGACGCCTGCGTTCCGCCGGAGGTCCCGGCCGTCCCCGACCGTCCCCGGGCGCCGCGTACGCCTCGCCTCCGCTGCTCTGCCCGGCTCCGCCCCGATGTGCGGCCGTCGTCGGCTCCCGCCGCCCCGCCCGCCGGGCGCCCACCCGCCGGGGGCGAGCCGGTCGGTGATGCCGCCCGTGCGCACCGCGCGGCGGGCGGGCCGGACGGCCCCGGACACGCCCCGCACGGACGTTTGAGGGAGATTCGAGTTCGTTGCTGGCAGCACGGACTGCAATGGACGTGACCACCGCCGAGGGCCCCGCCTCCATCACGGCGGACGAGCGGGGCCACCGCGGCCCGCGGGGACGATTCCCGAACCGCACCGGGACGACGGGCGGTGCCAGCGGCGGAGCGTCAGCTCGCCGGGGCGGGCGGTGGTCCCTGCGATGAGCGGGAAGCCACCGGTCCGGGTGTCGC
>NZ_JBSGUP010000751.1:0-3808 GCF_053607985.1 Streptomyces sp. NPDC055078 | reverse complement strand
CGAACACCACATCGATGTCGCCCGGCCGCAGTGCGGCCTCGTCGAGGGCGAGTTCGGCCGCGCGCCGCAGGTTCGGCGGCCGGCCGCTCTCGGGCGGCGGGTCGAAGGTGGCGGCACAGCCGGCTATCTCCCCGTACCAGGAACGCACACCGCGGGCGCGGGCGGACTCGGCGGACTCCAGCACGAACAGCGCCCCGCCCTCGCCCGGCACATGCCCGGACGCGCGCGTGTCGAAGGGCAGATACGCCCGGCGCGGGTCCTCCTCGGTGCTGATCCGGCCGCCGGCGAGCTGGGCGACCCAGCCCCAGGGGCACGGCGAGCCGTCCACGCCGCCCGCGATCACCATCTGGACGTCGTCGCCACGGAGGTGCCGCCGGGCCTTCGCCAGGGCGTCCAGCGCGCCGGCCTGCTCGGTGACCAGGACCCCGCCCGGTCCGCGCAGCCCGTGCCGGATCGAGATCTGCCCGGTGTTCACCGCGTAGAACCAGGCGAAGGACTGGTAGGCGCTGACGTTCTCCGGGCCCTTGCTCCAGAGGTTGTGCAGTTCCCGGTGGCCGAACTCGAAGCCGCCTGCGGTGCTGGCGGTGACGACCCCTATGCCGTACTCCGGCAGTGCGCCGGGGTCCACCCCCGCGTCCGTGATCGCCCACTCGGCCGCCACCAGCGCCAGCCGGGTCATATGGTCGGTCTGCGGGAGCAGTCTGCTCGCCAGGCCCTGTTCCCTGGGGTCGAAGCCACTTATCTCACCGGCCAGCCGGCTGGGGTAGCGCCCTGCGTCGAACCGGCTGATGGGGCCGATCGCGGGCCGCCCGGCCAGGGTGGTGCTCCAGTGTGCCGCGGCGCCGAGCCCCGTCGGCGCGAGCACGCCCATGCCGGTGATCACGGCGGTGGCGGTCATCGCTCCGCCCTCTGGGGGGTCCGGAGCACCATCGCGCTCTGGAAGCCGCCGAAGCCGCTGCCCACGGTGAGCACGGTGTCCACGTGCTGTTCGCGTGCGGTCAGCGGCACATAGTCGAGGTCGCACTCGGGGTCCGGTTCATACAGATTGGCGGTGGGCGGAATGGTGTTGTGCTCGATGGTGAGCGCGCTGGCCGCGATCTCCAGCGAGCCGATCGCGCCCAGGGAGTGTCCGATCATCGACTTGATGCCGCTCACCGGGACCCGGTAGGCGTGCGCGCCGAGGCTGGTCTTGAAGGCCGCGGTCTCGTGCCGGTCGTTCTGTCTGGTGCCCGAGCCGTGCGCGTTCACATAGTCGATGTCCTCGGGGCCGACCGACGCGCGGGCCATGGCGACGCGGATGGCCTCGGCCATCTCCCGGCCGTCCGGGCGCAGTCCGGTCATATGGAAGGCGTTGGAGCGGGAGGCGTATCCGCTGATCTCCGCGTACACATGCGCGTCGCGCCGGCGGGCGTGTGTGAGTTCCTCCAGGACGAAGACGGCGGCGCCCTCGCCGAGCACGAAGCCGTTCCTGGTGCGGTCGAAGGGTCTGGACGCGCGTTCGGGTTCATCGTTGCGCGGGGTGGTCGCCTTGATCGCGTCGAAGCAGGCCACGGTGATCGGCGAGATCGGGGCGTCGGTGGCGCCCGCGACCATCACATCGGCCGAGCCCTCCTGGATCAGCTCCACGGCGTGTCCGACCGAGTCGAGCCCGGAGGTGCAGCCCGTGGAGATCAGCGACACGGGGCCCTCGGCGCCCACGTCCCTGGCCACCTCGGCCGCGATCGAGCTGGGGACGAAGTAGTCGAAGAGGTGCCGCCCGGCGTAGGAGTCGTCCACCAGCCAGTGCCGCCCGCCGTCGCTGACGACGGAGTACTCCTCCTCCAGGCTCATCGTGCACCCCACCGCGCTGCCGATGGCGACGCCGGTCCGCGCGGGGTCCAGGGCCGAGCTGTCGAGACCGCTGTCGGCGATGCCCTCCCGGGCGCTCACCACGGCGAACTGCGCGGCCCGGTCCATCCGCCGGGCCTGCTGCGGGGTCAGCCCTTCGCGCAGCGGGTCGAAATCGCACTCGGCGGCGACCTGCGAGCGGTAGGGGGTGGGGTCGAAGAAGCTGATCCTGCCGGTGGCCGTGCGCCCGGCGGTCAGCGCGTCCCAGAACGGTTTTCGCCCCACGGCGTTGGGCGCTACGACGCCGATGCCGGTGATGACGACACGACGGCCCGTGGATGTGCCCATCAGCGGTCCACCGTCGCCGCCCGCTCCGCTGACACGAATTGCCGGGGAAGGTAGAGGCCGGGCTCGGATGTGCTCAGTTCCCGGACCGCCGCCGCGTGCGGCGGGAAGCCGGGATCGGCCACCGCCGTACGGAAGGCGGCCGCGTCCCGCCAGTGCGCGATGTTGACGTACCGGGTCGGGTCCTCGGCGTGCCGGTGCAGCGCGTACCGCAGGAAGCCGTCCCGGCCCGCCAGGAACTGTCCGGTCTCGGCGAAGACCCTCTCGAACTCCTCGGGCGAGGCATGCACGGTGAACCTGTTGATGAAGGTGACCACCTCGCTCCTGGTGGGATCAAGGTCGTTCGGCTGCATCTCAACGCCTCTTTTCGCATGCGACGTCCGGCATTCACGATGTGTGGCGACGTCCAACGTGCGTGTCCGCTCTCGCAGTTGGCTCAACATCGTCTGGACACGGCACCGCCCGTCGCCTCGTGCCGGATCGAGCGGCCGTGGAGCAGCGGATCGAGCGAACGTCGATCCGCTGCCGATCGTGGTGTTGGGATGCTCATCGGCGACGGGAACACCGAGAACCGGAGGCAACGCGATGAGTGAGCACGCCGAAGCCGTACGGCGGATGATCAAGGCGTACAACACAGGGCAGACCACCGACGCCCATGAGTTCATCCACCCGGAGTATCTGAACCCGGCCACGATCGAGCACGGCATCGGACAGGGGCCCGAGGCGTTCGCCAAGGCGGTAGCCTGGCTGAGGATGACCTTCTCCGAGGACGCGCACCTGGAGGAGGTCAGGATCGAGGAGCGGGGCGACTGGGTGCGGGCGAATCTCGTGCTCTACGGCCGGCACATCGGCGCGATGGTGGGCATGGCGCCGACCGGCCGCCGCTTCTCCGGTGAGCAGATCCATCTGCTGCGCCTCGTCGACGGCAAGATCAGGGACCACCGGGACTGGCCCGACTACCAGGGCACGTACCGCCAGCTCGGTGAGCCGTGGCCCGAGCCGGACGGCTGGCGCCCGTGAACCAAACCCTATGAGGAGCCGGTGAGATGACCGAACCGCGGACCGTCGACTTCTGGTTCGACCCCGTCTGCCCGTACACCTGGATCACCTCGCGGTGGCTGGTGGAGGTGAGCAGGGTACGGCCGGTGGCCATCCGCTGGCGGGTGATGAGTCTCTCGGTGCTCAACGAGCACCGGGACGACAACCCCGAGGGCGAGTGGGAGGACTACATGTGGGCGCCGGTACGGGTGTGTGCCGCGGTGGAGCAGCGGTTCGGCCAGCAGGCGCTCGGTGACCTCTTCACCGCGATGGGCACCCGTTTCCATCTCCAGGGCGACTGGGGGAACCTCACCGCGGCCCTCGCCGACGCCGGGCTGCCGGAGGAGGTCGCCGAGGTCGCCGAGTCCACCGCGTACGACGAGGCGATCCGCTCGTCGCACGCACGGGCGATGGAGCTGGCGGGCGGCAATGTCGGCACCCCGGTGGTGTCGGTCACCGGGCCGGACGGCGAACGGGTCGGCTTCTTCGGCCCGGTCGTCTCTCCGGCGCCCACCGGGGAGACGGCCGGACAGCTGTGGGACGGCTTTCTGCTGATGGCGGGTGTTCCGGGCTTCTACGAGGTCAAGCGCACCCGCAC
>NZ_JBSGUP010000750.1:0-3810 GCF_053607985.1 Streptomyces sp. NPDC055078 | reverse complement strand
GAGCGGTGTGCCGATGCCACCGGGTCCTGCCCGCCCGTGCGGCAGCCATCGATCGCTCCTTCGAGTCGAGTGAGGTGAGGTGAGGTGAACCTAAGTCTTGCGGACAGCAGTCCGCAAGAGGTGTCGAGTACGGTTCTGCGCATGAGTTCCACGGGTGACGAAGCCGACGACACCGCGCCGCGCCGCCGCGCCTGGGGCAGCCTGAGCCGTGCGCAGATCGTGGCCGCGGCGCTGGAGATCGCGCGCGGCGAAGGGATGCGGGCGCTGACGATCCGGCGGCTCGCGGCCGACCTCGGCGCCTCCCGGATGGCCCTGTACCGGCATGTGCCGGACAAGGACGCGCTGGTCGGCCTCGTCATGAACGCCGTCGCCGAACACGATGTCGTGCCCCCGGACATCGATGAGGGCCCCTGGCCCGAACGGCTGCGGCGGCTCGCCGGCGCGATGCGCCGCGAACTGGCCGCCTGCCCCGGTCTCGTGGAGATCATGTTGACCCGCGCCAACCACGGGCCCGGGGCGCTGCGCCTGGTCGAGACCGTACTGCGCATCCTCGCCGACGCCGGTCTCGACGAACGCCGGGCCGCCCGTTACTACCTGGTCTTCATCGATCTGGCCGTGGGCCGGCTCCACCGTGAACTGCACGGCGACCCCGCCGACGCGCACCGCGCGGCCGGCCTGCTGGCCATCGCGGATGACGCGGCCGACTACCCACGGCTCGGCGCCGCGAGCGCCCATCTGCGCGATGTCCCCCCTGAACAGGTCTTCGACGACGAACTCGCCATGCTGATCCTCGCCATCGAAACCGCCGCCCGCCCGGCCTGAGTCACGGCCGCAGACACCCGGTGCGGCCGATGGGTGCGCCGGTTCAGCCGCGTTCCGCCCGGCGGAACGGACGTGGCCCTGTCGCACCGGAATCGGCCGGTGGCCCGGTCCGCCGCGCGCCCTCGCACCCATGACACGCTCGTACGGCCATGACACTCATGTAGGGCCGCCGTCCTCAGACGGTCACCGTCCTGATTCCGGTCTCGGTGAGCCGGGTGAGCAGTTCGGCGGGCATCGCGGAGTCGGTCACCACGACATCGACCTGGTCGAGACCGCAGATCCTGGCGAAGGCCCGCCTGCCCATCTTGGACGAGTCGGTGACCACGATCACGCGCTGGGCCCGCTGTGCGAACAGCCTGCTGACACCCGCCTCGTCCTCGTGATGGGTCATCAGGCCCAGTCGGGGATCGACGCCGTCGACGCCGAGCACCGCCACATCGAGCACGACCTCGTTGAGTACGCCCATGGCCAGGGGGCCGACCAGTTCGTACGACTGCGGACGCGCCACCCCGCCGGTGACCACGATCTTGATCTGGGGCCGCACGGCGAGTTCGACCGCGATGTTGAGGGCATTGGTGACGACGGTGAGCGCCGGAGCCGTGGCATCGGCGGCCCGGTGCGGGCCGCCGCCCGTCCGCAGTGCCAGGGCGCGGGCGACCTCGGTCGTCGTGGTGCCCCCGTTGAGCCCCACGACCTGGCCGGCCTCGATGAGTTCCGCGACGGCCGCGGCGATCCGCTGTTTCTCGGGGGCGTGCCGGGACGACTTGTAGCGCAGGGGGAGTTCGTAGGACACGCCGTGTGCGATGGCGCCGCCCCGGGTGCGCACCAGCAGCTGCTGTCCGGCCAGTTCGTCGAGGTCCCGGCGGATGGTCGCCGGGGACACGGCCAGGGCTGCCGCGGCTTCCTCGACCTCCACTCTGCCCTGCGTGGCGAGCAGCTCCAGCAGGGCTTCCCACCGCTTGTGTTTCGACATGTGCCCGACTCCTCCTCGCCGCGATCCGCCGCGTCGCGGCAGGGCGACGGATCACCCCTCGGGAGTCGCGGCGGCCGGGCCCCGTATCCCTGGCTCAAATGCTTGTATATGCTCGAAGCAAGCGTACTACGAGCAAGAGTGTGCAGCTTCACGCAGTATTGAGCAGGAATGCTGATGTCATGACGGTCGCCGAGCCCGGTCACCCGGCCGGATCGGTGGACCGGCCCTCGCGGCAGGCCCGGACCTGCCCGTACCCCGAGGAGTCCCCGCGCATGTCCACCACAGAGGCGTCCCGAACCGCCGTCGAGATCGCCTCACAGCCCGCCGTCTGGCGGCGAGCGGCGGAGGTGCTCGCGGAGCACACGGCGGTGCTGCCGCGCCGGGGTGAGCGAGTCGCCGTCGTCGGCTGCGGTACCTCCTGGTTCATGGCCCAGTCCTACGCGGCGCTGCGCGAACTGGGCGGCCACGGCGAGACGGACGCCTTCGCCGCCTCGGAGTTCCCGCGCGGACGCCCCTACGACCGGATCCTGGCCATCACCCGGTCCGGCACCACTACCGAGGTGCTCGACCTGCTGGGCGGGGTGCGCGGCCGTATCGCGAGCGGAGCGATCACCGCCGACCCGGCGACACCCGTCATGCGGCAGGCGGACTCGGTGGCCGTGCTCGACTTCGCGGACGAGGAGTCGGTCGTGCAGACACGGTTCGCCACCAGCGTCCTCGCCCTGCTGCGCGCACACCTGGAAGCCGAGAGCGCCCTGCCCCCCGGTGTCGGCACCCTCGCCAGGGCCGCCGAGCACGCCGAAGCCGCCGTCCGCGCGCCCCTGGCCCCCGAGGTCCGTGCGGCCGGGCAGTTCACCTTCCTCGGCACGGGGTGGACGTACGGGCTCGCGCTGGAGGCGGCGCTGAAGATGCGCGAGGCCGCCGGGGCGTGGACCGAGGCGTACCCGTCGATGGAGTACCGGCACGGACCCATCAGCATCACCGGTCCCAACCGGGTGGCCTGGGCTCTCGGCACGCTGCCGCCGGGTCTGGCGGACGACGTCAGGAGTGTCGGAGGCACCCTTGTCGCCGACTCCGCCGACTCCGCCGAACTCGCCGATTCCCGTGATACCGGCGACACCGAGACCGGCGGCGGTCTCGACCCGCTGGCGGACCTCATCCGGGTCCAGCGTCTCGCGGTCGCCCTCGCCGAGTCGCAGGGCCGCGACCCCGACCGGCCCCGCAATCTCACCCGCTCCGTCGTCCTGGAGCCCGGTGGTGCGTGAGCGCGCCGCCGGGACCGCGTACGGGTGCGCGTGGACGAGTCCGTACGTGAGCGCGCCCCGGAGATGTCACCGGCACGGCTCCCGGGCGTGCTCTCCCGAGTGACCCGGTGATCCTCACCGTCCCGTCACGCCCGTCACGCCCGACGCGGCCGTCATGCCCGACGCGGCCGTCGACAACTGCCACGGGACCCGGCCCGATGCACTGCCCCAGGAGGAACCGCATGCCTCTCGTGTCCACCGCTGAGATCGTCCGCCGTGCCGCCGAAGGAGCCACGGGCGTCGGCGCGTTCAACGTCGTCCAGCTCGAACACGGTGAAGCCATCGTCGCCGGTGCCGAGGCGGCGGGCCTGCCGGTCATCCTGCAGATCAGCGAGAACACCGTCCGCTACCACGGAGCGCTCGCGCCCATCGGGCTGGCGTCCCTCGCCCTGGCCCGGGCGTCGAGCACTTCCGTCGCAGTCCATCTCGACCACGCCACGAAGGCCGACCTCGTGTACGAGGCGGTCGGCCTCGGCTTCACCTCGGTCATGTTCGACGCCGCTGCCCTGCCCTACGAGGAGAACCTCGCCACGACCCGCGCGATCGCGGCGCACTGCCACGAGCGGGGGGTGTTCGTGGAGGCCGAGTTGGGCGAGATCGGGGGCAAGGACGGCGTCCACGCCCCCGGCGTCCGTACCGACCCCGGGGACGCGGCGGCCTTCGCCGCCGCCACCGGCGTCGACGCGCTCGCCGTGGCGGTGGGCAGCAGTC
>NZ_JBSGUP010000749.1:0-3815 GCF_053607985.1 Streptomyces sp. NPDC055078 | reverse complement strand
GTATGTGCGCACGCACCCCTCAGGGGGAGCCCGGCCGGTCGTGCGCCCAGGTCCCACGGCAGGCGCACTCGCGCGCACCCGTGCAGAGGCGCGCGGAGGCGCGCGGAGGCGCGTCAGAGTCGCGTGAAGTGGCTTCGCAGTGCCGCCACCGTCGCCGTGATCGAGGGCCGCCGTGCCGCCCCCGTACGCCACAGCGCGTACAGCCGGCGCCTCGGCACCGGGTCCAGCGGCACGGCCACCACGCCCGGGGGCAGGGTGCCCCGGCCGAGGCGGGGGATCATCGCGATGCCCAGGCCCGCCGCCACCAGGGCGAGCTGGGTGTGGTTCTCCTCGGCCTGGTGGGCGAGGTCCGGCTCGCAGCCGGCCGCGCGCAGCGTACGGATCAGCCAGTCGTGGCAGACGGTCCCCGGCGGCTGGCAGATCCAGCGCTCGCCCACCAGTTCCTCGCGCCGTACCGCGCCCCGCCCCGCCAGCGGATGCCCCTCCGGCACGAGCAGATCGCACAGATCGTCCCCGATGTACGCCTGCTCCACCCCCTCAGGCGCGGGCAGTGGGGCGATGTCCCAGTCGTGCGCCACCGCCAGGTCCGTCATGCCCCGGGCCACCAGATCGATCGACAGATGGGGATCGATCTCGGTCAGCCGAGGGTCGAGGCCGGGGTGCAGCCGTCCCAGCTCCGCGAGCACCCCGGGCAGCAGCCCCCGCGCCGCCGAGGCGAACGCGGCGATCGTCAGCCGCCCTGCGGGCTGCCCCCGCCGCTCCTCCAGCGTCGTCTCCGCCCGTTCGACGATCGCCAGCAGCTCCTGGGCCGTCGCGGCCAGATGGCGAGCCTCGTCCGTGAGCGCGACGCCCCGACCCCGCCGTTCCAGCAGGGTCGTCCGGGTCTCCCGCTCCAGCTTGGTGATCTGCTGCGACACCGCCGACGGTGTGTACCCCAGGGCGGTCGCCGCCGCCGCGACCGAGCCGTGCACCGCGACCGCGTGCAGCGCCCGCAGCCGTCCCAGATCGAGCATCCCGCACCCTCGTCCTCATCCGTAAGCAACACCCGATTCATAAGCAACGCTCAATCTCACCATAAAGAAACCTGTGCTGGTGCTAATGGGTCCCGCCCGGTGATCCTCAGTCCATGCGCCCCGTACACATCGCCCTCGCCGTCCTGGTCGCCGCGGTCTGGGGCGTGAACTTCGTCGTCATAGAGGTGGGGCTCGACCACTTCCCGCCACTGCTCTTCTCCGCGCTGCGCTTTCTGGTCGCCGCGGTGCCTGCCGTGTTCCTCGTGGGCCGCCCGAGGACCGCCTGGAAGTGGATCATCGGCGTGGGGCTGGCGCTCGGCGTCACGAAGTTCGGGCTGCTCTTCCTCGGTATGGCCCAGGGGATGCCGGCCGGACTGTCCTCCCTCGTCCTCCAGAGCCAGGCCGTGTTCACGGCGGTCCTCGCGGCCTTCTTCCTCGGCGAACGGCCCGGCCGGGCACGGATCGCCGGGATGGCGATCGCGCTGTCCGGCATCGCCCTCGCCGCGGTGGACGAGGGCACCTCGGGATCGCTGGTCGGTTTCACCCTGGTCGTCGCGGGCGCGGCCGGCTGGGGCGTGTCCAATGTGCTCACCCGCAAGGCGTCCCCGTCGGACGCCCTGAACTTCATGGTGTGGGTCTGTACGATCCCGGTCCTGCCGCTGCTCGCGCTCTCCCTGGTCTTCGAGGGCCCGCGGGCCGATCTGGCGGCGGTGCGCTCGATGGACTGGGGCAGCGCAGGGGCACTGGCGTTCATCGCCTGGGTCTCGACCGTCTTCGGCTTCGTCGCCTGGAGCCATCTGCTGTACCGCTACCCCGCCTCCTCCGTCGCCCCCTTCACCCTGCTCGTGCCCGTCTTCGGCATGTCGTCGGCCGCCTTCTTCCTCGGCGAGCCGGTCAGCGGCCTGCGCTGGGGCGCGGCGGTGCTGCTGGTCGGCGGGGTGGCGCTCACCGCGTTGGCGCGAGCAGGCTCAGCAGATACTCCCGGCCCGGTGCCAGCAGCCCCGGCAGCTCCGCCGCCCCCGGATACCAGCGCTTCTCGTACTCCCAGCTCAGCCAGGTCCCCGGGGTGAGCGGAGCCAGGCACTCCGCCAGCGGTACGGCGCCCGCGCCGAGCGGCAGCGGGGCCAGATCCTCGCGCGATGCCACATCCTTGACCTGCACATAGCCCAGGAACGGGGCGAGCGCGCCATACGCGGTGGCCGGCTCTTCCTCCTCCAGCCAGGGGTGCACCACATCCCAGATCGCGCCCGCGTACCGATGGCCGACCGGCCCCAGGATGCGGGACACCCCCGCCCCTGTGCGGTGCGAGTCATGGGTCTCCAGCAGAATCCGTACGCCCAGACCCGCCGCCGTCTCCGCCGCCGTGCCGAGCCTGCGGGCGGCGGTGGCGTCCGCGGTCTCCCGGTCCTGATCGCCGCCGCCGGGGAAGACCCGCACCTGGGTCGCGCGCAGATCCACCGCCAGCCGCAGCAACTCGGTGATCTCGTCCAGTACGGGTGCGTCGTCACCCGCCGCCGCGACCCGGGTGTACCCGCAGACGGCGATGACCTCCACCCCCGCGCCCTCGAACTCCCGCACCACGGCCGCCCGTTCCCCGGCCTCCATCCCCATGTGCACCGGCTCATCGGGGGCGGCCCGCAGCTCCACCCCCTGATATCCGGTGTCCGCCGCGAGCGCGGCGACCTCCCTGAGGGGCATGCCCGGCACTCCGAGCGTCGAGAAGGCGAATTTCATCCGGCTCGTTCCTTCCTGGAGGGGCAGCCGCCGGTCCCGGCCGACGAGATCCGCCCCGTAGGAGCCGCGCGGCTTCTCGGACAGGAGCGTGAACCCGGCCCGCTGATGGATCCGGCGGGCCCCGGCCAGTACGTCATCGGTCCACAGCACCAGTTCCCGGTACCGGCATGGGTACACACGGCCGGGGCGAACGCGCGTTGATCAGGTCGCCGGCTGCCCCGAGCCGGAACAGGTCGACCCGTCCGTCCCCTGGTGGATCGTCGTGGGGGAGCCGGACGGGGAGCCGACGATGGCGCCGCAGACGGGACAGCTACCTGCGCATCGGCCCAGGTCGAACCGGGCGCCACGGTTGGTGCAGGTGCATTCGGTGCATTCCATGTCAGGACACTCCTTTGGTGGTGTGGTGCCGACAGGGTGGTGCACTCCCCGGCCAGGTAGGGGACGGGGGCGTCAGAGGAGGCGCATGAAGACCCTGGCGGTGTTGTGGAAACGCACAGTCACGCCGTAGTAGCCGGGCCTCGCCTCGGCGCGGGTCGACCAGCGCTCGATGCCGGCGATCTCAGACGACTCGGACCGGGCGAGCAGCGCGGCCAGCCACGCCTCGGGGAGGTCCGTCGGCTGCGGTGTCCCGTCCGGGACGACCGGATCGCCGTGGACGGGGGCGTCGTCAAACCCTTCGTGCTTTGCGCCGTCCGGGAGCTGACCCACGATTCCCCACCGCGACTCTCCGTCTCCGGTGGTGATGGCAACCCCGCAGGGGGTCTTGGTCTCGCCTGTCTCTTCGAGCGTCTGTACCTGGATCGCGGTGGGATCGTTCTTGGCCAGGTCGATGACGAACTCCTGGAACCTTCGGGGACGCATGGGTGATCATTCCTCTCATGGCGGCCGGGCCAGTCTATGAGCCGGGACCGACAGATCACGCTGTGTTCAGGTGCCCGCCGGGACGCCCGCCACCACGAGCGGCGCACCCCGAGCCCAATCTCCCCCAGGGCTTCGCCTGGGTGGGGGTGCCCCCGGCGCAGCCAGGGGGAGTGCCCCCAGGCGGGGCTTGTAATAACGGCCCAGGCC
>NZ_JBSGUP010000748.1:0-3819 GCF_053607985.1 Streptomyces sp. NPDC055078 | reverse complement strand
GGCCCGCGCCGTTCCCCGGACACACCCGGCACCCCCGCCTGTCACCCGCCTATCATTCGTTGTGAAACAAACTTCTGGAGATTCGATGGATGAGAACCCCGAGACCGGGCCCCGTGCCGAAGCCACGGCCCCGGAGCCGGACAGCCACCCCGGCACCCCGGGGGCGGCTGCCCCGTCACCCCCGCGAACGGCTTCCCCCTCCCGCCCGCTCAGCCGTACGGAACGGGCCGCCTGGCTCGGTCTCCTCTCCACCCATATGCGGCTCCTGCGCACCCTCGACCGCGAACTCGTGGCAGCCGAACGCCTCCCGATGTCGTCGTTCGAGGTACTGCTCACCCTCGCGGAGGCCCCCGACAACCGGGTGCGGATGAAGGACATCGCCGCGTCTCTGCTGATCAGCCGCAGCGGCCTGACCCGTATCGTCGACGACCTCGAACGCCAGGGCTACGTACGGCGGGAAACGTGCCCCACCGACGCCCGGGGCTTCGACGCCGTACTGACGCCCCTCGGCCAGAAGGCGTACCGGCGGGCGCGGAAGGTCCATCTCACCAATCTGCGCCGTGAGTTCCTCGGCAAACTCAGCGAGGAACAGCTCACGGCGCTCGGCGACATCTGGACTACGGTCGGCTTCGACTCTCCGGGCGGCGCGGAGCGCTGACGAGCCCCAGGGCGCGGCGCCGGGACCGTTCGAGCAGCAGCAGTCCGCCGACACCGGCCAGCGCCCACGCGGTCAGGATCGCCACACCGCCCGCCACCCCCTCGCCGTGGAAGTAGGCCAGGCCGTTGACGGCCCGGACGCCCACGCCGACCGGGAGCGCGGCGGAGAACGGCTCCAGCCAGCCGGGCAGGAACTCCGTCGGGAGGCTGCCGCCGCTGGTCGCGTTGCCGACCGTCATGAACAGTACGGCCGCGATACTCGATCCGATCACCCCGAGTCCGCGCACCAGCAGCATGGTCGAGGAACCCACGGCCAGCGCGACGAGGGCGACCAGACCCGCGACACCGGGGAAGGGCGCGGGCAGCGCGTCGTACGCGGCGACGATGGCGGCCACCGCGATCCCGCCGACCCCGCTGAACGCGGCGAGGGAGGCCATCCGCCGGCCCATGGTCACTCCGGGCGCGAGCTGATACGTCATGATCCCGTACAGGTAGCCGGCGAGCACCAGGCCGAAGGTGGTGTAGAAGACGACCAGTCCCCGGGTGTCCTGGGGGGACGGCGGGACCACATCGAGGGGTCTCAGCTCCTCGCCGCCCGCCCGGGCGACCTCACCGAAGGACTGGAGCAGCAGGGTGGTGACCGAGGGGCCGTGGGCCCCGGCGTAGAGGAGTCGGGGGCCACCGCCGGCGGGGCCGTGCGGGTCCGCGGGGAGATACGCGGCGAAGACCTCGCCGTGCTCGACCGCCGACCGGGCGCCTGCCTCGTCCGGGGACCGCTCGACCCGGAAGGCGTCGGCCGGACTCCCGGGCAGCCGCTCCGTCACCGCCGCCGCCTGGGCCGTGGTGCCCACGACGGCTACCGGCAGATCGCGCGGCACGGGCGCGTGGAACGCGGCGAGATAGACGCTGATGAAGATCGCGCCGATCGCCACGGCCACCGCGACCGGGAGCAGGATCGGGGTCAGCCCGGCCGCGCTCCGGCTCGGCGGCAGCACCCCGCGCCGCGCGTTGTCACGCGCCACGGCGGGGGCCTGCTCGGTGGGTGCTTGGGGCATGGTCCTGTGGTCCTCGATCGTTCGGTGGGGCCGGTAGCGCGGGGGGCTGGACCCTGTTGTTCGGGTTACCCGGGTTACCCGGGTTGTTCGGGTTGTTCGGGCTATCCGGGGGGCGGTCGCCGCGCCGGTCAGGAGGCGCCGGCGGGAGTCGATCTGACCGCCGTCAGTGCGCGCGCCACCGGCACGACATCGGCGACGGCCATCTCGACGCGCTCGTAGACCTCGGGGTTGAGGATCACCGTCCCGTCGAAGTCGCCCGCGCTGAGATACACCCCGGCGGGCGCGGTCCACGCCTGGAGGAAGGCGAAGAGCGGTCGCATCGCGTGCTCGATCACCAGGGCGTGCCGGTCGCTGCCGCCCGTCGCCGCCAGCATCACGGGCTTGGCCGCGAGCGCGTACTGGTCGACGAGGTCGAAGAAGTGCTTGAACAGCCCGGTGTACGAGCCACGGAAGACCGGGCTCGCCGCGATGACGAGGTCGGCCTCCTCGACGGCCCGCACCGCGGCCTCCGCCTCGCCGCCGAGCTGGTCGCGTTCCATCGCTCCGGTGAGCCCGGGGCCGAGGGTGTGCAGCTCGATGAGGGTCGACTCGGTCTCCGTACGCGCCGCCAGGGTCTGGAGCATCAGCTCGACCAGTGCCGTGGTCTTCGACGGGGAGCGCACCCCGCCGACGACCGCGACGACCCGCAGGGGCCCGGTCATGACGCCGCCTTCGCGGTGGAGGGCGCCGTGGAGGGCTCGGCGGCGGACTCGGCGGAGGACTCCAGGGAGGCGATCTCCTTGCGGACGACGGGGGCGACCTCGGAGCCGAGGAGTTCGATCGACTTGATCGCTTCCTTCTGGGCGACATTGCCGAAGCCGAGCTGGATCATCATGCGGTCGTGCCGGAAGAGTTCGTACTGGGCCATGATCTTGTCGATGACCTCCTGGGTGCTGCCGAGGAAGAACGCGCCCGCCGGGGTCGACTGGGCCTCGTAGGCGAGCTTGGGCATGGGGACGCCCTGGCCGCGCTGGTGGTGGTTGGCCATCCATCCCGCCTGGAAGTACGGGTGCGAGATCTCGATCGCCTCCCGGTGGGTGGGCGCGACAAAGCCCGGCGAGTTGACCGACACCTTGAGCCGTGCCGGGTCGTGTCCGGCCTCGGCGGCGGTCCGCCGGTACAGCTCCACGAAGGGGGCGAACTGGCGGTAGCTGCCGCCGATGATCGCCAGGGACAGCGGCAGGCCGAGCCGCCCGGCCCGGACGACGGATGCGGGGGTGCCGCCGACGGCGACCCACACCGGCAGCTCACGGTCGGGACGCGGGGTGATGTCCCCGTCCACCAGCGGCGCCCGCAGCGAGCCCTGCCAGCTCACGGGGTTCTCCTCGCGCAGCCGCAGCAGCAGATCGAGCTTCTCGGCGAAGAGCTGGGAGTAGTCGTCGAGGTCATACCCGAACAGCGGGAACGACTCGATGTACGACCCCCGGCCCGCGATGATCTCGGCCCGGCCGCCGGAGAGCAGATCGAGGGTGGCGAACTGCTGGAACACCCGCACCGGGTCGTCCGAGCTGAGCACGGTCACGGCACTGGAGAGCTTGATCGCGCGAGTGTTCTCCGCCATGGCGGCCAGCAGCACCGCCGGGGTGGACACCGCGAAGTCCGTACGGTGGTGCTCACCGACCGCGAACACGTCCAGCCCGGCATCGTCCGCGGCACTCGCCTGCTGGACCAGCTCCCGCAGCCGGGTGCCGGGGGTGGGCGGCAGCTGGGTCTTGGGGTCCGGCGTGAGTTCGCCGAAGTGGTAGATGCCGAGTTCAAAGGCCATGGGAGGAACCTTCCCCAGAAGATTTCGTTAGTTGCGCAACGAACAACATGGCGAGGTTACGACGCATTCCCCCCGGGCCGCCACCCATCCCGCTCCCGAGGCCCTTCCTGGAAGCCAGGGTCAACCACGTCCAGCCCCGCCGGGAGGGGCCCGGGTCAACCACGTCCAGCCCCGCCGGGAGGGGCCTGGGCAACCAAAACCAGCCCCGCCGGGAGGGGCCCGGGTCAACCAAAACCAGCCCCGCCGGCGATTGAGGCGCGGGGCCCGGGGCAGCGCCCCGGGCAGGGCCCGCGCCACGCGTGG
>NZ_JBSGUP010000747.1:0-3823 GCF_053607985.1 Streptomyces sp. NPDC055078 | reverse complement strand
AAATGGATGTCAGGTGCCGGATCGGTACACGGGGGCGTCCCGCACATCGCGGCCCGCCCCCGCGCCGCTCAGGCCACGGAGGCCAGTTCCCCGCGGCCCGCGTCCTTGGCCGCCGCCACGGCCTCGGAGGTCAGTACGGGCTGGGGCACCACGATGCCGCAGCCCGTGCACACCGGGCCGGTCCAGGGTTCGTTCGCCAGGTCCTGCCGCCAGACGATGTGTCGCGTCCCGCAGACGGGACAACTCTCGCCCGGCTCCTGCTCCAGAGCGGAGATCAGCCGGCGCAGCACCTCGTCGAGGGGCGCCGAGGGATGGTCGACCGGGCTGTCGCAGCGCGCGACCCCGTTCCCGCCCCAGGTGCGCCGGTGCCAGTCGTCCATGGCGGCCGGGCGGCGCAGCCCGTCGTACTTCTCGCGCTTACGGCGATCCGCGAACCCCTCCTCGTAGGCGAGCCATACGGCCCGCGCCCGCTCCAGCTCCTCCAGGGCTGCCACCAGCCGTGCCGGGTCGGGTGCCCGGTCCTCGGGTTCGATGCTGTGCCGGACGCACAGATGATCCCAGGTGGCCCGGTGCCCATAGGGCGCAAAGCGCTCAAGGCACTTGCGCAGTGAGTAGCGCCTCAGCGCCAGATCACACCGCGCGTCGCGCACCTGTCTAGCAAGACTCCGGAAACCGGCCATCGCACTGCCACCTCCGTCGCTGGTACATCGGCGTTGGTGTATGGACGTATGAGTGCCCGATCCGGCTCCATCGAAAATCCGATGGAGCCCATCAGGGAAACGTCCCCACGGTGCCCGATACCCCGGAACACCTGCCCCACTGTGCACATGGGACACCCCCCGTCACGGTCCGGGGCCGCCGGGGCAGGGGAAGGTGCCCTGAACACCTGTGCCCCGCCCGGCCCGGCCCCCGGACCCTTGCCCGGCCCCCGGACCCTTGCCCGGCCCGGCCCCCTTGCCCCGCCCGGCCCCCGGGCCCCGCCCGGTCCCGGTCCCCGCCCGGTCCGTGCCGCCGGGCCGGCACGGCCGCTCACCGTCCGATACGGCCCGCCGAGACCACCACCCGCGCCAGCTCCGGGTGACAGATGTCACTGTGCGCGCCGGACGGCGGACCCCCGCGCCGTACCACCGACGCCGTGTCGACGCTGACACAGCCACTGGCCGGAATGCCCCGGGCGAGCGCCTCCGCCAGCGTCAGCCGGGCGGCAGCGGGCCGGGCCGCCTGGATGCCGTCGTGCCCGACCGCCCACCAGCGTCTGTCCGCGCCCACCAGCTCCCGGTCGTCCCCGGCGAGCCGTGACGCCACCGGATAGATCGTGCCCAGGGCGGTGTCGTACCGGGAGTAGCAGGCCACCACCGGACCGTCGACCCGGTGTTCCATGGACTGGAGCGCTCCCGCGTGCCGGGCGGCATGCGGCAGGCTCGGCGCGAACGCGTAGTGCGAGAACGCCCCCTGGAGGAGGGTCACGGACTTCACACCGCGGACCCCGTCGGGCAGCCCGCGCAGCGCGAACGCCACCAGCCGCGCCCCCTGGCTGTGGCCCACCAGATGGATGCGCAGTCCGGGCCGGGTGCGGGCGAGCTGGCCCAGCAGCGGCCCGAGCCCCAGCTCACCGACGGCCCCCGCGCGGCGCTTCATGGCGTAGTACGTGGTCTGGCGCAGCAGTTCCTTCGCGCCCCGCCAGGTCTTCTTCAGCCCGCCGCCCAGCCCGCCGCCCAGCGCGGAGCCCACGGAGCCGACGGAGCCGACGGAGCCCACGGCACTGACAGAGCCGACCGGTCCGAGCGGCCCGCCGAAGGCGGACTCCGGGCCGGCGGGCGGGTCGGTCTCCTCCAGCGCCAGGGCGAGGAGCCGGCACATCCGCAGCGCGTCCTCGTACAGCACCGCGGGCGGCCCCTGCTCGTCCTGCGGCAGATCGTCGGTGAAGCAGGTTTCGAGCCCGCCCGCCGGAGCCTGGGCCAGCTCCCGTGCCAGCCTGCCGAACTCCGCGAACGCGTGCTCCGACTCCGGCTGCTCGGCCAGCAGCCGGGCCAGCCGTGCCACGGTCGCCGCGTGCCCGGGGAACAGCTCGTTCAGGGCGTCGACGGTCGCCGCGTCCAAAGCGGGCTCCACGGCCGGATACCGCCCCGCCGTCCCGGGCCCCAACGCCCCCAGGAGGGACGGGGTGAAATCGGGGATCGGTTCGTCGGTGAACTTCATCGACGGCCAGACGATCCCCGCGTACCCGGGCCGCACCCCCGGCGCCAGCAGCCCCGGGAAGGGTGCGAAGAAGGCGGAGCACAGCCGGTTCGCCACCGAGGGGGAGTTGTTCCAGCCATGCGCGAACATCACCAGATCGGTGACGTCCAGCGCCAGCAGCCGGTCCCGTTCCGCCGGGTCGACATCACCGTCCTTGTCAAAGGTGATGTCCTGATATGGCCCCACGCTGATTTCCGGCATGACTGCCCCTCCCCCGATACATCCGCTTCTGTGACGGTTCCCTGACCAGGATCCTGCGTCGGGGGAGGTACCGCTATACCCGGGACGCGTCCCGTCACACTCGACCGGAGCCGTTCACATCCGGTCAGAATCGGGGAGTTGTGCCGGGCGGTGCGGGCCGGAGCGGATCACAGCCGGTCGGCGGCGGTGACCCGGTGGAGATGGATCAGTACGTCGTACGACACCGAGAGCCGGGTCGGCTCGGGCGGCTCCGGCCAGCCGCCGATGGAGCGGACCGGCCTGCGCTCGCCCAGCCAGGCGCGTGCGGACGCCGGGGCCGTCCGCGTATCGAGGTAGTAGTCGCGGTGGGACACCCGCTCCAGGGTCTCCTCGCCGCTCCCGGGCTCCGGCGGCCCCACCGTGAAGGTGCGCAGCGGCTGGGCCGGGTCGGTCGTGTCGAAAGCGTGGAACGCCCCCTGGCCGAAGGTGAATCCGACGTTGACATAGGCGGCACCGACGAGATCCCGCAGGAACGCGCCCTGGACCTTCGGAATCTGCTCCGGTCTGGTCGCCTCGTACCCCAGATGGCCGTTGTGCCCGGAGAGCAGCACGCGGTCGCCGGTGAACCGCTGCCACCAGACGGTGTTCTCGGCCATCACCCGGTCCCGGTAGCGCATCATTTCCGCGACCCCCTCGGGCCGGGCGAAGTCGTGGGCGTACATCGTGCCGACCTGAGCGATGGCCCGCGCGTGCTGTATCGCCAGGGCGTGCCCCTCAGGGTCGGAACCCGGCCGCCGCGCCGTCAGCAGGGCCAGCGCCCGCCGGACATCGGCGGCGAGCGCCCGCCGCTCGGCCAGCGGCTTGAGCAGATACTCCCTCATGGTCCGGTCGACGGACGCCGTCGGCCGCGAGGCCCGGTGCAGGCTCCGGATCTCGGGCAGCAGGGCCGGGTACCGCGCGGCGACATGGCCGGTCACCCGGTCGAACAGCTCCGGGCCCGCGTATCCGGCGTCGTTGCCCATGAACCGTACGGGTCGGTGCGGATGCCGGAGGTTGTGGGCCCGCATCCACTGGATCAGCTCCAGGTACTCCCGGGTGTTCCAGATGAGGTACGCGTTCTGGAACTCCTCCGCCATGATCCGCCGGAGGTCGCCCTTCCCGTGCAGCACATAGTCGTTGAGCCGGAGCCCGGAACTCCAGTTGGCCTCCAGCGCGTAGGTGGTGAAGCCCTCGCGTTCCACGAGACGGCGGAGGACCCGGTGCTTGGTCCGGAAGAACTCATGGGAGCCGTGCGTCGCCTCGCCCATGCCGACGATCTTCGCGGCCCCGATCATCCGCTCCAGCGGGCGGGTATCGGCGAGCGGGTGCGCCGCCCGCGCCAGGGCGGGTACGGGGTCGCCCGGGG
>NZ_JBSGUP010000746.1:0-3829 GCF_053607985.1 Streptomyces sp. NPDC055078 | reverse complement strand
ACCTGCGACTATGTGAGCGACCGGCAGGTCTTCGGCCAGCCGCTCGCGCAGTTCCAGAACACCAAGTTCGTGCTCGCCGAGTGCGACACCGATGTGGCGGCCGCGACCGCGCTGGTCGACCAGGGCCTGGATCTCGACGACCGGTCGGCACTCGACCCCGCCGCCGCGGCGCGGATCAAGCTGTTCGCCACGGAGATGTCCGGTCGGGTGATCGACCGCTGCCTCCAGCTGCACGGCGGCTACGGGTACATCTGGGAGTACCCGATCGCGCGGCTCTACGCGGACATCCGCGTCAACCGCATCTTCGGCGGCACCAGCGAGGTCATGAAGACCATCGTCGCCAAGGACCTGGGCCTGTAAGCCCCGCCCATCCGAGAATCGGGAGAAGACAGACATGACAGCACGCACCGTGGTCGTCGGCGTCGGCATGGTTCCGTTCGCCAAGCCGGGCAAGAGCCAGCACTACTTCGAGATGGGCGCGGCAGCGATCCGCGCTGCCCTGGCCGACGCCGGCCTGGAGTACGACGCGGTCCAGCAGGCCTACGCCGGCTACGTGTACGGCGACTCCACCAGCGGTCAGCGGGCGATCTACGGCGTCGGGGTGACCGGCATCCCGATCGTCAACGTCAACAACAACTGCGCCAGCGGATCGACCGCCCTGTGGCTGGCCCGGCAGGCTGTCGAGTCTGGCGCCGCCGACTGCGTCCTCGCCGTCGGGTTCGAGGAGATGCAGCCGGGCGCGCTGATGAGCAAGTGGACCGACCGACCGATCCCGACCGGACGCCACCTCGAGATGCTCGACCGACGCTACGGCGTCGACCCGAACAACCCGTCGTACGCGATGCAGTTCTTCGGGGGTGCCGCGCGCGAGTACTGCGAGCGCTACGACGTGTCGCCTGACTTCATGGCGTCGATCTCGGTCAAGTCCCGCCGGCACGCGGTCAACAACCCCTACGCCGTCTTCACCCAGGCGGTGACCGAGGAGGAGGTGCTCGCCTCGCCGGCGCTCTACGGCGGGCTGACCCGGCTGCAGGCGTGCCCCCCGACCTGCGGGGCCGCGGCCGCCATCATCTGCTCGGAGGAGTTCGCGCGCTCCCGCGGCCTTCGCGCCGACGTCGCGATCGCCGGGCAGGCGCTCGTCACCGACTTCCCCGACGTCTTCGAGGAGCCGGACATGCTCAAGGTGGTCGGCGCGGACGTGTCGCGCCAGGCGGCGCTCTCGGTCTACGAGCAGGCCTCGGTCGACCCCGCGGACATCCCGGTGGTGGAGGTGCACGACTGCTTCTCGATCAACGAGGTGCTGACCTGCGAGGCGCTCCAGCTCGTCGAGGAGGGCCAGTCGGAGAAATTCGTCCGTGCCGGCCAGAACACCTACGGCGGCCGGGTCGTGGTCAACCCCAGTGGCGGCTTGCTCTCCAAGGGCCACCCGCTCGGTGCCACGGGCCTGGCCCAGTGCGCTGAGCTGGTCTGGCAACTGCGCGGTGAGGCCGGTGCGCGTCAGGTCGAGGGCGCCTCGTTGGCACTCCAGCACAACCTCGGGCTGGGCAGTGCAGGCGTCGTCACGCTCTACCAGAAGGTCGGCTGACGGTGAGCTACGAATTCCCCATCGACCGCAGCAAGGTGCTGGAGTTCGCGCGCGCCGTACGGGCGACCGATCCGCAGCACGGCGGCGACGCTCCGCTGATGCCGCCGACGATGCTGACCAGCGGCCGGATGATCTGGGAGCCCGCGGACCAGTCGGGCTTCGCCCGGCTCGGGTTCGACCGGTCCCGGATCCTGCACGGCGAGGAGGAGTACGAGTTCCACGCACTCCTGCCGCGGGCCGGCCAGACGCTGACGGTCGAGACCACCGTGGGCGACATAGTGGAGAAGCCCGGCAGGCGCGGCGGCACGATGCGCCTGGGCAGCCTCGTGACCGAGTTCCGTGACGAGGACGGCCGCTTGGTTGCCACGCAGCGGAGCACCATCATCGAGACCGCGCCCCGGCCGGCCGGCCAGGGAGGTGACCGATGAGCGTCGGGCACCCGCCGGTCGCGATCGGCGCGGTGGCGCCGGTCCGTACCTATCCACCGCTCACGCGTACCGACTTCGTCCGCTACCAGGGCGCGTCGGGCGACTTCCACCCGCTCCACCACGACGAGGTCTTCACCACCGCCCTCGGCTTCCCGTCGGTCTTCTCCGTCGGGATGCTCCAGGCCGGGATGCTCGCGAGCTACCTGACCGACTGGCTGGGAGTGACGAGCCTGCGTCGGTTCAAGGTGCGCTTCGCGGAGAAGGTGTGGCCCGGGGACGAGCTCACGTGCACCACGACGGTGCGGGAGGTGACCGCCGACGGCGAGCAGTCCCGGGTCGTAGTCGCCGCCGAGTGCCGGACCCAGGCCGGAACCGTGGTGCTGATCGGGGAGGCGCAGTTCGCTCTGCCCGCCGGCGCCGCCGAGACGAGCAACGAGGAGAGCCGATGAGTGATCTCGACCGCTACCGGGACTACACCGCGCTGTCGTTCGTGCGCGAGGGCGGTGTGCTGGTGGTGCGCCTCAACCGACCCGAGGTGTTCAACGCGATCGACGGCCACCTGCACGGAGAGCTCGCCCGAGTCTTCACCGACATCCGGGACGACGACCTGACCCGGGCCGTGGTGCTGACGGGCGAGGGCGACGCGTTCAGCGCGGGCGGCGACCTGTCCCAGGTGACCTCTGGCGCCGGCGACCGGCTGGATCTGACCTTCGCCGAGGCGCGCCAGATCGTGCTCGGGCTCCTCGAGGTCCGCCAGCCCGTCATCGCGGCCGTCAACGGCTCCGCGATGGGCCTGGGCGCGACCATCGCGATGCTTTGCGACGTCGTGTACGCCGGCGAGAGCGCCGTGCTCGGCGACCCGCATGTCCGGGTGGGGATCGGCGCCGGTGACGGGAGCATGGTGGTGTGGCCGTGGCTGGTGGGGATCCACCGGGCCAAGGAGTACCTCATGACCGGCGACCGGATCGCGGCCGCCGAGGCCGAGCGGATCGGTCTCGTCAACCACGTCGTGCCCGACGACGAACTCCTGCCGGCCGCGCTCCGGCTCGCCGAGCGGCTCGCGGGCGGCTCGCAGCGCGCGATCGAGGGGACCAAGGCCGTGCTCAACAAGATCCTCCTCGACACCGCCGGGCTGGTGCTGGACTCCGGACTGGCGATGGAGAAGGAGTGCTTCGCCCGCGGTGACCACCTCGAGCCGGTACGGATCTTTCGCGAGCGGCAGGCGGCGAGCCGAGGGTGATCGCGGACCGGTTGCTCGGCCGCGTCGCTCTCGTGACAGGGGCGGCGGGCGGCCTCGGGCGCGCGACCGCCCGGCGGCTCGCGCAGGAGGGCGCCGCGGTGCTGATGACGGACCTACGCTCCGACGAGGTCGCCACGGCCGCCCGGGACATCGCCGCCGAGGGTGGCCGGGCGCTTGCGCTGGGCCATGACGTCGGCGACAGCGCGTCGTGGGCCACGGCCGTCGAGACCGCCGTCGCCGAGCTGGGCCGGCTGGACGTCCTCGTCAACAACGCCGGCGTCGGCCACCGCGCCAGCATCGACGAGCTGGCCGAGGAGGACTACGTGCGTGTCGTCCGGGTGACGCAGAGCAGCGTCTACCTCGGCATGCAGCACGCCGCGCCCGCGCTCAAGGCGAGCGGCCACGGCGCGGTCGTCAACATCAGCTCGATCTGCGGTACGACGGGCACGAGCGGCGCGTCGTTCGCCTACCACGCGGCCAAGGGAGCGGTCACCAACATGACCCGCAACGCCGCGCTCTGCTGGGCCGTCGACGGCGTGCGCGTGAACTCGGTGCACCCCGGCTACATCCGTACCC
>NZ_JBSGUP010000745.1:0-3840 GCF_053607985.1 Streptomyces sp. NPDC055078 | reverse complement strand
GTCCCCGACCGGACCCGGGCAGGCGCCGTGCCATGTCCCGGGCCGTCCCCGGCACAGGTGCTCGCGTGATAGCGGTGATCAGAGTCCCGTTGTCGTACACATGACGTAATCTCGGCATACCTGTCGAACTGTCAACCAACTGACAACCGCTGAGCAGCGAGTGAAGGGGGAGCCGCGCCGTGGTCGCAGCGTTCGGAGCCGGGGGACCGGCCATCAGCCTCGAAAAGGTACAGCAGAAGGCTCCCGCACTGGTCAGCCTCTACAAGTCGGCGGGTGTCTCCCTGCGGAAGCACGGACTCGACGGCCACCGGGCAGCGGTGTATCTGGTCCTCGACTACTCCGGCTCGATGCGGGACTACTACAAGGACGGCAGTGTGCAGGCCCTTGCCGACCGGGTGCTGGGGCTCGCGGCCAATCTCGACGACGACGGCATCGTGCCCGTCGTCTTCTTCTCCACCGATGTCGACGCCGTCACCGACATCGCCCTGGAGAACCACGCGGGCCGGGTCGGGCACATCGTCGCGGGCCTCGGGCACATGGGCAAGACCAGCTACCACCTCGCGATGGACGCCGTCATCGACCACTACATCGACAGCGGCTCCACCGCCCCCGCGCTGGTCGTCTTCCAGACCGACGGCGGCCCCATCAACAAGCGCGCGGCCGAGATGTATCTGTGCAAGGCCGCGCGGCTGCCCCTGTTCTGGCAGTTCGTCGGCTTCGGCAACAAGCGCAGCACCCAGTTCGACTTTCTGCGCAAGCTGGACGAACTCCCCGTGCCCGCCAGACGGCCCGTGGACAACGCCGGCTACTTCCACGCCGGGATGGACCCCCGGCAGGTCTCGGACGGTGAGCTGTACGACCGGCTCGTGAGCGAGTTCCCGCTGTGGCTGACCGCCGCGCGGGCCCAGGGCATCGCGCGCTAGCTGTATCGCCCTGTGAGGCTGGGGACGGGGTCAGGTGCCGGGGATGTAGTAGCGGTAGACCTCCGTGACCGTCGGACGCTCCGACGAGACCGGCATTCCCTGGTGCTCCGCGACCGGCATCATCACGGTGAAGAACTTGTCCATGGCCTCCTCGGACTCCCAGAGGTCGAAGACCTCGATGCCCGAGCCGGCCGGGGTGCACATATGGGCCAGACAGCCCGCGTAGGTGTCGCCGGGGAGCGCCTGGAGTTCGGTGTTCAGGGCGTCGTACTGATCGGTGCTGACGTCCGGGAGCTTGGCATGCATCAAAATCGCCATCGGATCCTCCTGGAACGGGGGCCGCGGACCCTCCCACCGCCACGGTGGCGTTCCGTACCCGTCTACCAGCACAACACGTTCGCCGCCCGATGTGAATCCTGACAGAAGATGTCTGGGTTCGGTGTTTGGATTCCGCCATGACCCCACCTTCCGCATGGGCGGACTTCCAGGCGGCCGAGCCCGCGTTCGCCGATCTCGCCCGGGCCCGCTTCGAGAGCCACCGTCACCATGTGCTCGCCACCCTCCGCAAGGACGGGTCGCCCCGGGTGACCGGGCTCGAAGTCACCATCCGCGCGGGTGAACTGTGGCTCGGCATGATGCACGGCTCCCGCAAGGCGCTCGATCTGCGCCGGGACGCCCGGTGCGCCGTGCACGCGAACCCCGGCGGTGAGGACACCATGGCCGACGGCGACATCAAGCTCTCCGGCCGCGCGGTCGAAGTGACCGACCCCGACGACATCGCCCGCTTCACCGAGGCCGTGAAGCCGCCGGAGCCGTTCCATCTCTTCCGGGTCGAGCTGACGGATGTGGTGCGGACGTATGTCGACGGCGACGAACTGGTGGTCCAGTCCTGGCACCCGGGCGCTCCGGCGGTGACCCGGCGCCGCGCCTGAGCGCATGCGCTTGTGGCTTTGGCATGCCCCGGCGCGGGTCCTGGAGCTGTTCCGGTCCCCGGGCCGAACGGTCCGTCCTCAAGCGCCGGACGGGCTGGTTGTGGTGACCCTGGTTGTCCGGGGAGTGGCCCACGACGTGAGTGTTCGCGCTCCCTGGGGGGCGAGTTCAGCCTCGTCGGCGTTGAGGCGCTGGGGGTCCCCCCACGCCGCAGGGCGTAGGGGGAGGTTCGGGGCGGAGCCCCGACAAGGGCTCGGGCTGTGGGGCGTGCCGGTCCGTCCTCAAGCGCCGGACGGGCTGACGGTGCGGACCCGGTCGGGAATTCAGCCCCGCCTGGGGGCACCCCCACCCAGGTGAAGCTCTGGGGGCGATCAAGGCGCGGGGGCGCGGGGGGCGGAGCGGCCGGGATCAGGGCAAGGTCGGCAGGACCCGGGCGCGGCAGATCTCCCCGCGCTCCCTACACGGTCGGCCGAGGGACGCCGATGGGGTTCGGGTAGCGCAGCGTCCGGGCGACGGTCTCCGCCAGCGGGCTCAGCGCCGCGAGCAGGGCTGCCGAGACGGCGGGGGTCAGATCGGGCCAGGCGCGGGCCGCCGCCCGGTCGGTCGCCCGTTCCACCTCGTCGAGCAGCCCGCGCCCGGCCGCCGTCGTACCGGACTCGTCGAGCAGGCCGCGCCCGGTGAGCCGCCGGGCCGCCGCGTCCCACTCCTCGTCCGTCCACCCCCGGTACGGCTGGAGTTCGGAGCGCGGCAGATCCGCCCCCGCCCGGAGCACCAGCACCTCACAGCCGTCGAGGTCCGCCGCGACCAGCGCCGCGAGATGCCCGTCGCCCCGGTGTTCGCGCAGCAGCGTCGCCGCGTGCCACAGCAGATCGAACGGCTCGTCGCCGCCGGGCACGGGCAGCGCCGCGTTCGCCCCGGCCAGCGGACGTCCCGCACAGTCCAGCGCCCGCGCGTACGGCGCGAGGAGCGCCGCCGCCCGCTCCACCGCGCCCTCCTGCCCCGCGAGCAGCCGCCGCAGCGCCTCGCGCGCCCCCGCCCGGCGCACCTCCAGGGCCCGTTCGGGCGCGGTCACTTCCCACACGGCGGGCAGCGCCAGCGCCACCATGTGCGGTGCGTAGGAGTAGAAGGCCGCCGCTACGTGCTCGGCGGGCGCCTTCCCGAACGGCGCGGCCCGCCCGGCGAAATAGCCTTGCCAGAATCCCTCAAGACCCGCGTCCTCGAACGCGGTGACGGCCTCGGGGGCGAAGTACGTAACGGAGTGAATCGGCTCGAACAGAGTCCACAGATCACGCGGTGTGACGGTGTGGGTATCGACGGTAGTTGTCATGGCGGACATTGTGCCGGGCGATGTGATCCTGGACACATTCCGGTTGTGGCATGCATCGACACCCCGGGGTGGACCGAGACGAGCCGCGTCGACTGATCCGGCCTCGCGAAGTCGAAGCCCCCGAGGTCGGAGATGACACGGGGGACACGGGGGACACGGTGGAAGCGGGGGACACGGGGGATACGGGGGAAGCGGAACGCGTTCGGCCCGGCCGGCCCCGCCCGCACCCGCTCACCGACACCTCGGCACCACCCCACCGAGCCACCCCCGCACCCCCTCGTCCCCGATCAGCCCGACCGCCTCCACCGCGGTCTCCCGGGCCACCCCATCCGGCTTCCCGTCCGCCAGCAACCCCGCCAGCGTCTCGACCGCGCGCCCGTCCTGACGCTTCGCCAGGCCGAGCGCCGCCTCGGCCGAGATCGTCGGGACGACATCTCCCAGCCGCTCGGCCAGCGCCTCCCGGACGGCGGAGGTGTCCGCGTCCAGGCGGGCCAGCGCGGCGACGGCCCGCTCCCTGACCCGGTCGTCCCCGTCCCGGCCCAGCACGATGAGCGCGCCGATGCCTTCGGGCTGAGGCCGATCCCCCGCCGCGAGGGCGCCCAGCGCCGCCGCCACCTCCCGCCGCACCTCCGGCGCCGGGTGCCCGGCATGACGCAGCAC
>NZ_JBSGUP010000744.1:0-3840 GCF_053607985.1 Streptomyces sp. NPDC055078 | reverse complement strand
GAGCCGCTGCCACCAGGACCTGCGCGGCGCCGTGGGGGCGGGCGCGGGGGCCGGCTCCGCGTGGGCGGACGGCGCGGCGGCCGGCAGGGGCTGCGCGGTGGGGGACGTCGGCCCGGCCGCGGGGGCCACCGGCTCGGCGGTGGCCCTGACCGTCCCCTTGGGGAAGATCACGGGCAGTGTGCTGAGCCGGCTGGAGATCCAGGAGGCGGACACCGGGAGTTCGGCCTCGGAGACCGCGAGCCTGATGTCGGACAGCCGGGCGAGCAGCGTGTCGATGCCGGTGTCGACAATGGCCCGCCCGATGTCCATGCCGGGGCATTCGTGCGGTCCGCCGCCGAAGGAGAGATGCGAGCGGTTGCCGTGCATCGACGCGTTGAGGTCGGGCCGGATCTCCGGGTCCACATTGCCGGCCGCCAGCCCGAGCATCACCATGTCGCCGGCCCGTATCTGCTGACCGCCGAGGACGGTGTCGCCCGTCGCCCAGCGCGTCGGCACCACCGCGAGGGGCGGGTGGTTCCACAGCACCTGGTCCAGCGCGTCCGGCAGGGTCATCTGCCCGCCGGACAGGTTTCCGCGGAAGCGCGGGTCGGTCAGCACCATGCGCAGGGTGTTGGCGATCAGGTTGACCGTGCTCTCGTTCGCGGCCACCAGTGAGTGCCGCAGATGCTCGCAGACCTCGTCGTCGGTCATGGCCGCCTCATGGCCGAGCAGCGAGCTGACGAAGTCCTTGCCCGGTTCGTCCTTCTTGTGCTTCACCACCTGACGCATGGTGTCCATGACGAACTCATTGCTCTGCAGGGCCGTCTCGCTGCCCTTGACCATGTCGCGCACGGCCTCCCCGAGGGGGATTCCGTACCGCTCGGGAACGCCGAACAGCCGGGTCATCACCAGCATGGGCAGCTTCTCGGCGAAGTCGGACACCAGGTCCGCCTCCCCCCTGGCGGCGAAGGCGTCGACCAGCTGGTGGGTGTAGCGGACCACATGGCGGCGCACCCCGTGGCGGTTGAACAGGGCCAGACTGTCGGTGATCGCGCTGCGCAGCCGTGCGTGCTCCTCGCCGTCGGCGAACACCAGCAGCGGCTGCCAGGCGGTGATCGGGAGCAGCGGGGAGTCCGCCGACAGCCGTCCCTCCTTGAGGACGTTCCAGTTGCGGGAGTCGCAGGAGAACAGCGAGGGGGTACGCATGGCCTCCAAGTTCTCCCGGTGGCCCAGAATCAGCCAGGCAGGCACATCACCGGGGAGCAGGACGGGTGCGACCTGGCCGTGGTCGCCGCGGAGCATCTCGTACAGCGTGTGCGGGTCGCCTTCCGCCTCGGGCCCGTACAGCCGGCGGCCACCGCCCGCTCCATGGACGTGTGCGGGGCACCCCGGAGGTGGGACGGGCGCGGACTGGGTTCCGGACGGGTCTGAGTAAGGGGTGGTCACGAAGCCTCCGAAAGCAACGGCGCACAAGCGAAGTGGGATTGCAGAGCCCGCAGCATATCCCTGGGAGATGTCGCAAAGTCACACAGTCCACGATGAACTTCCCGCCGCCGCCCAGTACTTGACATCCCCTCCCCCGGACCGCCACCGGATGCCCGCAAACCGGGCACGACTGACGAGGCGTCCACTGTCCGGTTTCTCGCGCCCCCCGGCCGGAATCGACCCGTCCGGAGCAGGTCCACTGCCCCGTACGACACCGGTGCGCCGAAGTCGATGTGACGGCCGCTCAACCCGTACGGGCAGCTCAGCGGCTTGTCGGCCGACACCCGGCCCGACGTCCCGGGCGAAGGGGGCGTACTCGCGCATACCAGTCCCCAAGTGGTGGGATCTTCTGGATGACGAGACCGACACGGGGCGCGCCCATGCTCCCGTGCGCACCGTCCCGAGCAAAGGATTCCTCGTGACAGCAGGATTGCAGTTGGCCGGATTGCAGTCGGTTCCGCGCGCTCCCGGAGCGATACCGCTCCTCGGGCACGCCCTGAAGCTGTGGCGCGACCCCTTCGGATTCCTGGTGTCACTGCCCCGGCGCGGAGATCTGGTCCGTGTCGATCTGGGCACTTTGCCGATGTATGTCGTCACAACGGCGGAACTGGTCTATGAAATCACGGCGACAAAGGCGCGCAGCTTTGAAAAGGGGCGGTTCTTCGACCGGCTGCGGCCGCTCGCGGGCAACGGCCTCGCCAATTCCGACGGTGAGGTGCACCGCAAGCACCGCAGGCTGATTCAGCCGTTGTTCTCCAAGGACCGCATCGCCGCCTATTCCGAGGTGATGGTCCGTCATTCGCTTGAGCTGGCCGACTCCTGGCCCCCGGGGCAGGTGGTGGAGGTGGAGAAGGCGACAGCGACCTTCGTGATCGAATCGCTGACCGCGACGCTCTTCTCCACGGGAATCGGTCTGCCCGCCGTGGACGCCGTACGCAGGAATCTCCCGGTCGTCCTGAAGAATCTGCTGATACGGGCGGCCTCCCCGGGTTTCCTCGACCGGGTGCCGATTCGCCCCAACCGGGACTTCGACGCGGCGGCGGCCACGCTGCGCCGGGTCATCGACGAGGTCGTCGCGAAGGCCCGCCGTTCCGGGTACGCCGACCAGGACGATCTGCTGTCGCTGCTGCTCGCCGCCCATGACGCGGAGAGCGGGGAGTCGCTCTCCGACCTTGAGGTACGCGATGAGCTGAGCACGATCCTCTTCGCCGGGGTGGAGACCACGGCCGCCACGCTCGCCTGGGCGTTCCATGAGCTGGCCGCGCATCCGGAGGTGGCGGACCGCGTGGCCGCCGAGGTCGAGGAGGTCGTCGGCGACCGGCCGGTGACCATCGCGGACGTGCCCCGGCTCGTCACACTCCGCCGAGTGCTGGACGAGACGATCAGGCTGCACGGTGTCACCCTGCTGATGCGACGTACCAGGGAGCCGGTGGAACTGGCGGGATTCCAGGTCCCCGCCGGTACCGAGGTCGCGTTCAGCCTCTACGCCGTCCACCGCGACGGCCGGCTGTACACGGACCCCGACCGCTTCGACCCGGACCGGTGGCTGCCGGAGCGTCAGACGGCGTCCGGGCGGGGGCGCGAGGCGTACATCCCCTTCGGCGCGGGCCAGCACAAGTGCATCGGGGAGTCCTTCTTCCTGGCGGAGGCCACCGTCGCCATCGCGACGGTCCTCGCCAAGTGGCGTCTGGTGCCCGCCGCCGGGTACACGCCCGATGCGGTCGTCTCGGCGGTGCCGCACCCCCGGCGCATCCCGATGACGGTCGCACCGCGCCGGAGCTGAGCCGCCGGCGACGCGCCCTGTGGCCCGGCCCCGCCGGGTCCCGGACCACGGGGGCGCGCGCCGGGCTGTCCGAGGACTCCGCACCCCGGGCGGCCCAGGCGGCTCCGGGCCGCAGAATGTGGTCCATGACCGAACTGAAGGCCGACGACGCCACCCGAGAGTTCCTCGATGACTTCGTCCGCGATATCCGCCGGCTGCTGGGGCCGGTCGCCGTCTGGGCCCATGGGTCGCTGGGCGGGGGTGACTACCAGCCGGGCCGCAGCGACCTCGATCTGCTCGCCGTGTCGGCGGGGCCCCGGGCACCGGGGGTGGAGGAACAGCTCGCGCGGACGCACCGGCGGCTGCTGGGTGAGCTGCCGTTCGGGCCGCTGCTGCACTGCGGCTATCTCGTGGCCACGGAGCTTGACGACCCCGCGGACGAACATCTCGCCTGGGCGCACCGGGAGTTGTACCACCGGCCCGTCACCCCGGTGACCCGACGCGAGCTGCATACGTTCGGGGTCGTGCGGCACCGCCCGGGCCCCGCGGGGCGGTTTGCGCCCGGGGCCCCCCCCCCGCCCACCCGCACCCCGCACCGGGCGGAAACCCGGGAA
>NZ_JBSGUP010000743.1:0-3844 GCF_053607985.1 Streptomyces sp. NPDC055078 | reverse complement strand
ATCTGGCGTTGACTTTTGGCACGCTGTTGAGTTCTCAAGGAACGAACACTTCCATCGAACCTGTCTCACCAGGCCCTCCGGGCGCTTCCCTTCCGATCTTGCATCTCCGACTCTACCAGACCAATTCCCAGTTCCGTTTCCGGGACCTGGAATTCAATCCGATGACCGTTGGAGAGGTCTTTCGCCTTTCGGCTGATTCCGACTTTATCAGACGCGAATTGACTGAGTGAACAGTCTTCGCGATCTGGATAGAGAGTCGATTGGCTCTGCGGGAAATCTCGATTCCCGGTGAGAGCGAGAGAGATACTAGGGGTTGCTCTCGACTGTGTCCAGTCCGAGGCAACCGTTCAAATCTACCTCCCCACGCATGCCGTGTCAACGGTTTTGTGGGCGAAGAGGACAGTAGCAGGTCAGCGGGGTCGGACGCACATCAGGCGGCAACCGGTAGCTCGGCGCTGCGGTCGGTCATATGGACGTCGCCGGTGTCGCCGGCCCGGGCCGCTCGTCCGCCCAGGATGTAGACGTAGGCGAGGAATGCCAGTTCGGCCGCGACGCCGATGGCGATCCGGGTCCAGGTGGGCAGGCCGGAGGGGGTGACGAAGCCTTCGATCACGCCGGAGATGAAGAGGACGAGGGCGAGTCCGAGGGCCATGCCGAGGGCGGCCCGGCCCTGCTGGGCGAGGGCGGTTCGGCGGGAGAGGGGGCCGGGGTCGATGACGGTCCAGCCGAGGCGTAGTCCCGTGCCGGCCGCGACGAAGACGGCGGTGAGTTCGAGGAGGCCGTGCGGGAGGACCAGGCCGAGGAAGGTGTCCAGGCGCCCGGCGGCGGACATCAGGCCGATGCCCACGCCCAGGTTCAGCATGTTCAGGAAGAGGATCCAGATCACCGGGAGGCACAGGAACGCACCCAGGGTGAGGCACATGGCGGCGGCCTGGGCGTTGTTCGTCCAGACCTGCGCGGCGAAGGACGCCGCCGGGTTGCTGGAGTAGTACGTCTCGTATTCGCCGCCGGGGCGGGTCAGCTCGCGCAGATCATCGGGGGGTGCGATCGCCGACTGGACCTCGGGGTGGACGCCGATCCACCAGCCGATGAGCGCGGCGAGGAGGGTGGAGAGGACTGCGGTCGGTATCCACCAGTGGCGTGAGCGGTAGACGGCCGCCGGGAACCCCGCGGTGAGGAAGCGAACCGCGTCGCGCCAGGTGGCGCGGCGGGTGCCGGTGACCGTCGCGCGGGTGCGGGCGACGAGCTGGGTGAGCCGGCCGGTCAGCATCGGGTCCGGGGCGGTGGACTGGATGAGGGAGAGATGGGTGGCGGTGCGCTGGTAGAGGGCGACGAGTTCGTCGGCCTCGGCGCCGGTGAGATGACGGCCCCGGCGCAGGAGGTGTTCCAGACGGTCCCACTCGGCACGGTGGGCGGTCACGAAGACGTCGAGGTCCATGGTCGGTGCTGCTCCAGGCACTGGGTGCGTACGGTTCGTACTACTGCGGCGCGCTGCCGGTCAGCTTGGCAGACTGAGCAGCCGGAGGGGCAGGAAGGTCGACGGCGGAGGGCGGTAGCAGTGAGTGCGCTGGTGACGGGGGACGCGGTCGTCCTGGGGCTGAACCCGGCGAAACTGCCGAGTCGCGCGCTGGCCCTGGCGATCGACATGGCGGTGGTGTGGGCCGCGTATCTGCTGATCTCCATAGCGCTCGCGCTGGCGACCGCGTCGCTGGACGAAGCGGCTGTCATGGCGGTGACGATCGCGACGTTTCTGCTGGTCCTGGTCGGTGCGCCGATAGCGGTGGAGACTCTGAGCCATGGGCGTTCGCTGGGAAAACTGGCCTGTGGGCTGAGGGTGGTACGCGACGACGGGGGGCCGATCCGGTTCCGCCATGCGCTGGTGCGTGGGGCGATGGGCGTGGTGGAGATCCTGATGACGTTCGGGGTCGTCGCCTGTATCGCTTCCCTGGTGTCCGCGCGGGGGCGGCGGATCGGGGATGTGTTCGCGGGGACGCTGGTGATACGGGAGCGGGTGCCGAGCGGGCGGGGAACGGCGGTGCCGCCTCCGCCACCGTGGCTCGTGGGGCGGTTCAGGGAGCTGGATCTCTCCGCGGTGCCGGACCATCTGTGGCTGGCGATACGTCAGTATCTGACGCGGATGGGGCAGCTCGATCCCGCTGTGAGCTGGTCGATGGCGGAGCGGCTGGCCGGAGATCTGGCGGAACGTACGGGAGGGCCTCCCCCTCAGGGCGTGCCGCCTGCCGCCTATCTCGCGGCCGTGGTGAACGAGCGGCAGTCGCGGGACGCAAAGCGGGCGCTCGGGGGTGGGGGCGCGGGGCCGCGTGGGGAATGGGCGCCCGGTTCGGGGGTGGCCTCGGGGCGGCGCGAGGGTGGTGCCGGTGGTGAGGGCGTCGTCGGCCCGGCGCCCGTGACACAAGGGGCCGGCTGGGTGCTGGAGGCGGGTCCGGGTGCCGGGCCGGTGCGGCGGTCTGGGGAGCAGGGCACTGGCGGGAGTCCGGCCCAGGGCCGGGGCCGGGAGGCGGTACGGGAGCCGGGGGCGGGAGCTTCGGGCGACGGCGGGGGGCGTTCGACGGGGTTCGCGCCGCCGGTGTAGCCGCTGGGGTGGCGTGGACCGGCACGGGCGGGCCGCCGGGAGGGCGGGCGAGCGGGCCGCCGGGAGGGCGGTGGAGTGCACCACCGAGAGTCGTGCTCGCGTCCCGTCGTCCCGGTCGGCTGAGGCGTTGGTTGCTCGTGGGGCGGTCGGTATCGGCCGCGGCTGGTGTGGCGGCGCGTGACCGTTGTGTCGCGGGGGCCGGTGCGCATGTGTCGCGGGGGCCGGTGCGCAATCGTTTTCGGTCGGTCCCTGGGCCGGCTGCTGTCAGCCGCTGCCGGGGAAGACCGAGGGCGGGGTCTCCAGGTCCTCCAGCTCGATGCCGGGTGCCGCCAGGACCACGTCCCCGGCGATGTGGACGGTGTGCTGTTCTCCCGTGTCCAGGGCGCTGACCTGGTATTCGTCCACTGTCAGGGGGCCGTTGTCAGTGGCGTGCGCTTCACTGTTCATCAGGGCCCAGGACTGGTCGAGGGTACGGGGAGCGAGGACGGGATCCGTGAACGCGACGAGGCGGACGCGGGTGGCGGGGGAAGCGGGGGTGAGACGCAGCAGACGGGCGAGCGCGACGAGGAACGCGGGGGAAGTGCCGGTGAAGGTATGTGCGCGGACATTGCCTTCGGTGGCATGGGTGCCGGTGGGGTCGGTCCGGACCCAGGTGACACCGTCCAGGGCGGCACCACGGACCTGCCAGTTCGCGGCGTGGAGTTCGAGACGGATAGGGCGGCCGAGGTCGTCGATGGCGAGGTCGACGGAGCCGGTGCGGTCGCCGGAGGGGGTGGTGAGCTGGGAGACATAGCGCCAGCCGGAAGGGCCGGGGGCGCAGTGGAAGTGTTCGTCGCCGAGGGGGGTGTGATCGTGGGGATCGTGGAGCGAATACCGGCCGCGGGGCATGGGGGCGTGGGAGTCCTTGTGCGGTGAGGAGTGGGGCGGGCCAGGGGAGCGGTGAAGGCCCCTGCCGGGGGGTTCCGGGGAATCGGTGGCTTTCGGGAGGCCGGAGCTTTCGGGAGTGCGTGGGACCGGGGTACCGGGTCGCGCACGCCCGGTGGGACCGGGGCGTCTCGGTGAGACCTGGACCTGGAGTCAGAGCCGTCGGCGGTAGTGGCAGGACCCCGTCACGGGGGTGCGGGGACCTGTCTGGTGCCGTAGGTGGTGGGGGCGCCGGGGTCGGTTCGGGACGGGGATGCCGTGGTGGTGGTCACCGCTCCCGTGGAGTCCACGCTGACCGAGGCCACTGGACGACCGCGTGGCCGCGGC
>NZ_JBSGUP010000742.1:0-3884 GCF_053607985.1 Streptomyces sp. NPDC055078 | reverse complement strand
CCCGCACCCGCGCGGGCCGCCCGAGCCTCACCTCCCTGCCTCGAAGGTTCGCCATGTCCACTGAGTCCTTCCCGCCGCCTCAGCCGGGGCGAGGGGATCCGCTGCTCTCCCTGCGGGGGATCAGCAAGTCCTTCGGCGCGGTCGCCGCGCTCACCGATGTCGACCTCGATGTCGCCGCCGGCCAGGTCGTCGCCCTGGTGGGCGACAACGGCGCGGGAAAGTCCACCCTGGTCAAGGTGCTCTCCGGCGTACACCCACCCGACTCCGGATCCGTCAGGTTCTCCTCGGAGACCGTGCACATCCCGTCCCCGGCCGCCGCCCAGCAACTCGGCATCGCGACCGTCTTCCAGGACCTCGCCCTGTGCGAGAACCTGAACGTGGTGGAGAACCTCTTCCTCGGCCGCGAACTGCGCGCCTTCCGCCTCGACGATGTGGCCATGGAGGTGCGTTCGCGCGCCCTGCTGGGCGAGCTTTCGGCGAAGATTCCGTCCGTCCGCGTTCCGGTCGCGGCCCTGTCGGGCGGCCAGCGGCAGACGGTGGCCATCGCCCGCTCCCTGCTCGGCGAACCGAAGGTGATCATCCTCGACGAGCCCACCGCGGCGCTCGGCGTGGCTCAGACGGCCGAGGTGCTCAACCTCATCGAGCGGCTCCGCGAACGCGGGCTCGGCATCATCATGGTCAGCCACAACATGGCCGATGTGAAAGCCGTCGCCGACACCGTGGCCGTGCTGCGCCTGGGCCGGAACAACGGGGTGTTCGACGCGGCCGACGCGACCGCGTCGGATCTGGTGGCGGCCATCACCGGCGCCACGGACAACGTCGTGACCCGCCGCGCCGGACGGGCGCCCCGGGCCGCGGTACCGGACCCACCCGGGGGAGCGGCGCGTACCGGTGACGGGCCGGGCGCCGCCACAGCAGTCCAGAGCGCCGCCACGGACAGGGGAGCCGACCATGACTGAACTGGCCGCCGCGCCGGACCTGCGAGCGGGCGGGCCGGAACAACCGCCGGCCCCGCGAGGGGCGCGCGGCGCCCTGACGGCGATCACCGACCGGTTGCGCGGCGGTGACCTGGGGATCGCCCCCGTGGTCGCCGGGCTCGTCGTGATCTGGACCGTGATGCAGATCCTGAACCCGATCTTCCTGTCGAGCGCCAACCTCACCAATCTCGCGCTCGAAAGCGTCCCCGTCGGAGTCATCGCCCTGGGCATCGTCTGTGTGCTCCTCGTCGGCCAGATCGATCTGTCGGTCGGCTCGATGAGCGGACTCAGCGCCGCCGTCCTCGCCGTGCTCTTCGTCGACCGGGGACTGCCCGCCTGGCTCGCCGTCCTGGCCGCCGTGGCGAGCGGCTGCGCGGTCGGCTGGTTCTACGCACAGGTCTACAACCGGCTCGGGGTGCCGAGCTTTGTCATCACCCTCGCGGGACTGCTCGGCTTCCTCGGACTGCAACTGTGGATCCTGGGCGCGAAGGGCTCCATCAACCTCCCCTTCGACTCCGGCCTGGTGACCTTCGCCCAACTGGACTTCGTACCGCCCTGGCTGGCGTACACCCTGGTCGCGCTCGGCGCGGTGACGCTGTACGCGACGGGCCGGGCGCGCGCGGCCGAGCGGCGCCGGGCCGGTCTGCCCGCCACCTCGGGGCAACTGCTCGTGGCGCGCAGCCTGGCCGTACTGGCCGGGCTCTCGGGGGCGGTGTGGTACCTCAACCGCGACCGGGGCGTGGGGTGGATGTTCGTGTTCTTCCTCGCCCTGGTGCTGGTGATGCACTACGGACTGTCCCGCACCCGGTTCGGGAAGTCGATGTACGCGGTCGGCGGCAATGTCGAGGCCGCCCGGCGCGCGGGCATCAATGTGAAGGCCGTCTTCACCACGTCGTTCATCCTGTGCTCCACGCTCGCCGCGGTCGGCGGAATCCTGGCGGCCTCCCGGCTGGCCGCGGCCAATCAGAGCACCGGCGGCGGAGACGTCAACCTCAACGCCATCGCCGCGGCCGTCATCGGCGGCACCAGTCTGTTCGGCGGCCGGGGAAGCGCGTTCGCCGCGCTGCTCGGCGTCCTGGTGATCCAGTCCATCTCCAGCGGGCTGACCCTGCTGAACCTCGACTCCGCCTACCGCTTCATGGTCACCGGCGGGGTGCTGCTGCTGGCGGTCGCCCTCGACTCGGTCGCCCGGCGCTCCCGGGTCGCCCACGGGCGGGCCTGACGCGGCAGCCGACGGGCCCGGCCGCAGGCCGCCGAGCCGTGTGCCCGGGCCGCCGCGACCGTATCCACACCGCGTGACCGGCTGCCGCGACCGCCGTATCCGCCCGCGTCGCGACCGCCGGGTGACCGCCGGGTGTCGGGGAGGGCGACCGGGCGCGAGCCGCGCGACGCCACCGTGTCCGCGCCGCGCGGGCGCGGTGACACATGCCCCTCACGCCCGGTCCGCGCAGGCACCCGCGCTGCTCGGCACCCCGCCCCGCTCCGCCCACCGCCCGGCGACTGCCCGCCCCAGGAGGCCGGTCGCGCGGGCGGCCGGGACAACTCACCGTGCCGCACTGTGCCACACCGTGCCGCTCGGATGGCACGCGTTCATCCGGTGCTGGCCTGCCGTGCACGCCCGTGTGACCTCGACCCCCGAGGCTCGGAAACCCCACCCCCCACCCCCAACCTCTCGCCACCCACCAGGCCCACCACCCCCGGAGGAACCATGCGAAGGCATCCACGCGCCCGACTGACGGCCCTGCTCACCTCCTCGGCCGTCCTGTCGGCGGTCCTGGCGGGCGCCGGCACCGCCCAGGCGCGTACGCAGCCCGAAGGACCGAACGCCCCCGCGCCCGCCTCCGACCGGCCGGCCGGCCCGCGTGAACTGCCCGCGACCATCGACGGCGGCGCCTGGCAGTCGGGACACCTCCAGGGCACGGCCGTGGACCGCCGCAAAGGCCATATGTACTTCTCCTTCACCAACCTCCTGGTGAAAACCGATCTGCGGGGCAAGCCGCTGGGCTCCGTCACCGGCTTCACCGGACACCTCGGCGATCTGGACTTCGACCGGCGGGACGGACGGGTGTACGGCTCCCTCGAATACAAGGCGGCGAAGGCGTTCTACATCGCCATATTCGACGGGGACCGCATCACCCGGATGAACATGGACGCCCAGACCACGGGAGTGGTCACCACCGTCCATCTCAAGGAAGTGGTGAAGGACTACACGGCCGACATGAACGGCGACGGCGTCTTCGACGGCAACATCGCCGACACCCCCGACCACCGGTACGGATGCAGCGGGATCGACGGTGTCGCCTTCGGCCCCGACCTGGACGGCAGGGGCTCCGCCAAGCTCACGGTCGCGTACGGGATCTACTCGAACACCGGCCGCGCCGACAACGACCACCAGGTGCTGCTCCAGTACGACGTACGGTCCTGGCGGAAGTACGAGCAGCCGCTCACCGAGAGCGCCCCGCACACCAGCGGACCGGCCCGCCACCAGGGCAAGTTCTTCGCGTACACCGGCAACACCACCTACGGTGTGCAGAATCTGGAGTACGACGCCCACAGCGGCAACTGGCTGATGGCCGCGTACAAGGGCAAGAAGGCCGCGTTCCCCAACTACTCCCTCTTCGTCCTCGACGGCTCGCAGCGTCCGCACTGGGGCCCGGTGCGCGGCCAGGACCGGCCCGAGTACGGGCGGATCCTCTCCCTGCTGCCCCAGGGGCTGCACGACACGAAGTCGGGGGTGTACGGATACGAGTCGGCCGGGCAGTACGGGCTGATCTCGCTCGACGACGGCCGCTACTACGTCGCCCGTGCGGGCACGGTCGACGACGGCGGTGTCATCCGCCAGCGCGGCAGCGTGGAACTGCACCGCTGGACCGGCGGGACCCCGAACCCGTTCACGCCCCTGACGGA
>NZ_JBSGUP010000741.1:0-3885 GCF_053607985.1 Streptomyces sp. NPDC055078 | reverse complement strand
GAGTACCGGGGCGCGCAGATGTGCCGAGGGCGCGCGTGCCGGGGGCGGCCGGTCGGCCGGTCCGCGTCGTCGGCTTTGGTGGACTCCGGCCGGAAATGAGACAGCGGCCCGGGTGGTCCCTCGGACGAGGGGCGACCCGGGCCGTTTGCGCGTGCCCACCCCGTGGGAAACTGTGGGATTGAACCACCGGGGGCGGCCCACCCGTCAAGGGGTTTTCCTACCCTGATCGTCCGACTATCGGGCGTAGCTCACCGGAAACCTGTATTAACAGTCCGTTTCGGGGGTGTCTGTCTGTGATGCCTTTGTCCGAATTTTGGTCCTCGGGGCCCACCTGATGTTGCCAAAACGAGATGCTTTAAGTGTGGTTTACGGCCCGAACTTACCCAATAGTTGGCTTCACTGAGCTCGGGTCAATGGGTCATGCACTGTGGGGAGTGCCGGCTCAACGAGCACACATGGGTTACAGCTCTTCGCCGTCAGGGGTGTCGGCGGGTGTCATGTGCCCGAATTTGCAGTGAACACGTGGACTCATGAGGAGGAACCCATGCGCGGTGCCACGAGCGCCAGTGGGGTCGGGTCGTCACACATGGCCTGTACGGCCGGTTTCCAGCGCATTCCATCCGGTCGGGCAGCCGACGTCGGCCGCCGATCCTGAGCCCCGGTCAACCGCTCGGCTCGCGCTCCTGAGGGTGGATTCAATCCCTATTGACGCTCATTCCGACCGATTTGCCCGTGGGTGATCCCGCTGGCATGAGGTAGCACGGCCGCATCCGCCGAGGGTGCCGGCCGGCCGGGGGGACCGTCATGCGACAGCCGTGACGTACGAGTGCGCACATCACCCGTCCGTCGCCGCTGCCGTGCGCAGGACCGCGGGTCTCCGACACCCGTGAATGGACACATCATGACCAGTCCAATCGAGACCGAGGCCAACGATGCCTCTGTCGCCTTGGACAAAGACACCGCGATCAAGAAGACCGACGCCGCGGGCAGCAAGTCCCACACCGGCCGCTCGCCCGGCCAGCTCATGTGGGCGCGCTTCAAGCGCGACCGCACCGGGATGATCTCCGCGGGCGTAGTGATCTTCTTCTTCGCCGTCTCCGCCCTGGCGCCGGTGATCTCCAAGGTGTACGGCAAGGACCCGTACACGCTCTACCCGAGCCAGCCGGGCTTCGAGGACCTGCTCGACGACTTCTCGATGCCCGTCGGCAACTTCGGCGGGGTCTCCGGGGAGTTCTGGTTCGGCGTCGAACCCAACCTGGGCCGCGATGTGTTCACCATGCTGCTGTACGGCATGCGCACCTCGCTCTTCATGGCGCTCGCCGTGACCACCCTGACCGTCCTCACCGGCGTGATCATCGGGATGGTGGCCGGATACTTCGGCGGCAAGGTCGACTACTGGCTCAGCCGGGCCACCGACTTCTTCCTCGCCTTCCCGCAGCAGCTCTTCTTCATCGCCTTCATGCCGGTCGTGACCGCGCTCTTCGTCTCCCCGACGGACGAGACGCCGACCTATATGCGAGCCCTCGCGATCATCCTGGTGATGTGGTTCCTCGGCTGGATGGGTCTGGCCCGGCTGGTCCGCAGCTCCGTACTCTCCCTGCGCGAGCGGGAGTTCGTGGAGGCGGCGAAGGTCTCGGGCGCCTCCCGGTGGCGGATCGTCCGCAAGGAGATCCTGCCGAACATCGTGACCCCGATCCTGGTGCAGGGCACCTACATGCTGCCCGCGGCCATTCTGAGCATCGCCTTCCTCTCGTACGTCGGAGTCGGCTTCGTGGAGCCGACCCCCGACTGGGGCCGGATGTTCGCCATCGGCAGCGAGGTCTACGAGCAGAACCCCGCGTTCATGTTCTTCCCGGGCGTCGCGCTGGTGGTGTTCATCCTCGCCTTCAACCTCCTCGGCGACTCGGTCCGGGACGCGTTCGACCCCAAGACCGGACGCTGACTTCCGGAGCGCGGGGGGAGGCTGCCGCCCCCGTGCCCCGGGCGACCGGGCCGGTCAGGCAGCTCTTGATGAACAACAAAGGACAGGTAGGTGCAACGAGCATCATGAAGGCCCTTCGATCGCGCTCAGTGCGTGTGATAGTCGTCGCTGCCGCGGCCGGCTCCCTGGCACTCACCGGCTGTTCCAACGACAGCGGTGGCAGCTCCAAGGACGAGTCCAAGACCAAGAAGGACGCCGCCGCCCAGTCGAAACCCGTCGTCTACAGCGACGCGGCCAAGTCCACCGGACCCGCGGCGGAGGTCCCCGGCGCCAAACCGGGCGGCTTCATCAACGTCTATATGGAATCCGACATGAGCCATATGGACCCGGGCCAGATCTATGTCAGCGACGCCGGTCAGTTCTCCAACCTGATCCACCGCGGCCTGACGAACTTCCAGGAGGACGACAAGGGCAACCTGTCCATCGTCGGTGACATCGCCACCGACGCGGGCAAGCCGTCCGACGGCAACAAGACCTGGACGTACACGCTCAAGGACAACATCAAGGACGAGCGGGGCAACCCGATCACCTCGGCCGATGTGCGCCACACCATCGAGCGCATGTACTCGAAGGTGATCTTCGACGGCCCGTCCTTCGTCCAGAGCTGGCTCTCCGGCAAGGACTACCGCAAGGCGCTGCCGGACGGCCCGTACAAGGGCAAGCACCTGCCCGACACCGTGCTGGCGACGCCGGACGCGAAGACGGTCGTCTTCAAGTTCAAGGAGCCGCAGGGCGACCTGCCGCAGGCGCTGGCCATGTCCGGCTACAGCATCGTGCCGGAGAAGGCCGACACCAAGGAGAAGTACGACAAGGCTCCGGCCGCCCTCGGCCCGTACAAGATCGCCGAGTACAAGGCGGGCAAGTCCATCAAGCTGGTGAAGAACACCAACTGGGACCCGAAGACCGATGCCGTCCGCACCCAGTACCCCGACGGGTTCAACTTCTCGCTGACGATCGACCAGGCCAGCCAGACCAAGCGGCTGATCGCCGACCAGGGCGACGCCAAGAACGCCATCCAGTTCACGGACTCGGTCGACCCGACCATGATCAAGGATGTCGTCAGCAAGCCGGCGGTCAACAAGCGCAGCGTCAAGGGCTACCAGCCCTACGTCTGGCAGATGTCCTTCAACCTGGACAAGATGAAGGACAAGAAGATCCGGGACGCCATCACGCACGCGATCCCCAGCAAGCGGATGATCGCGGCCGACGGCGGCAAGTACGGCGGTGAGCTGGCCGGCGGTCTGATGGGTCCGACGCTGCCGGGCCACGACCCGACGTACGACCCCTACGGCAAGGCGAAGAAGCCCAACGGCGACATGGCCAAGGCCAAGGAGCTGCTGAAGGAGGCGGGCTTCAAGAAGGGGACCAAGATCACCTACGCCTACGCCACCGCGCCGCGCAGCCAGAAGCAGATGGTCATCATCAAGGAGGTGCTGACCAACCTCGGCTTCAGCGTCCAGGCCAAGGAGATCGAGCGCTCCACCTTCTACGAGCAGATCGGCAAGCTGAAGAACCCGTACGACCTGTACATGACCGGCTGGGGCCAGGACTGGCCGTCGCCGTCCACCGTCATCACCCCGACCTACGACGGTGAACTGGTCGCCGACGGTCAGCCGAACTACTCCCACATCAACGACAAGCAGGTCAACGAGGGCATCAAGAAGGCCCAGAAGCTGGAGCCCGCGGAGGCGGCCAAGGAGTGGGAGAAGGTCCACCACCGCATCGTCGAGGAGATCAACCCGGCAGCACCGGTCTACTACGCCAAGCAGATCCAGCTCTCCGGCTCCAACATCGGCGGCTCGCGGTACAGCACTGAGTCGAGCTACATCGACATCAACAGGCTGTTCCTGGTCAACCCGTAGCACCGGCCCACCAGAAACCGGTCCACGGCTGATCCGTGGGGG
>NZ_JBSGUP010000740.1:0-3894 GCF_053607985.1 Streptomyces sp. NPDC055078 | reverse complement strand
GTGACGGACTGGTACAACCCCTTGGACCTGGAGGTCCTGCGCGACCCGTACCCGGTGCTGGCCGAACAGCGGATGCGTGAGCCAGTGTTCTGGCACGAGGGCATGGGTTCGTGGGCCCTGACCCGGTATCCGGACTGCGTGCGGATACTGCGCGACCACGAGACGTTCGCCCGTGACCCGCGGCGCACCGGGAGCACGGTGCCGGAGCCGTCGTTGAGCGTGCAGACGCTCGACCCGCCGCAGCAGAGCCGGGTCCGCTCCCTGTTCATGACCGCGTTGCGCGCCCAGGACCTGGCCGGGGTCGAGGACCGTGCCCGCCTCCTGGTGGGGGAGCGGCTCGATCAGATGGCCGGCGGGGGTCCGTTCGATGTGGTGGCCGAGATCGCGGTGCCGCTGTCCGTGGCGGTCGTGGCCGACCTGCTGGGAGTGGAGCCCCCGCCGTACGGGGAGTTCGCCGCGGTGTCGGACGCGATCATGCGGAGCATGGACGGCGGCCTCGACCCGGCGCTCGTGGAGCCGGGCCGGATCGCCCGCCAGCGGCTGAGTGATCTGGTCGACTCCTGGTTCGCGGCCTCGGCCCGGCCCGGTCTGCTGGCCCGGGTACGGCGGGCCACGGCCCCCGACTCCGACGCGCTGACCCGGCTCAATGTGAAGAACACGGCGCGGGTGATGTTCCAGGGCGGCTACAGCACGATGGCGGCCTCCGTCGGCAACGCCGTCCACACCCTCCTCACCCACCCGGGAACCCTCGACCGGATGCGGGACCGGGCGCTGCTGGCCACGGGGGTGGACGAGCTGGTGCGCTTCGACGGGCCGGTGCAGGGCACCACGCGCACGGCAGTGCGCTCCTGCCGGATCGGCGGCGTCGACATCGCCCCCGGGCAGAAGGTCGTCTCGCTGTTCGCGGCGGCCAACCGCGACCCGGCCGCCTTCGTACGGGCGAACGAGCTGGTGCTGGACCGCATCCCGAACCGCCACCTCGGCTACGGGTGGGGGCCGCACTCCTGCATCGGAACGACCGTCGCCCAGACGGGTCTGCGCGCCCTGGTCGCAGCCCTGAACGACTACCCGGCCCGGCTGACCGCCGCTGGCGATGGCGTACGGCGCCGGACGGCGACCATGCGGGCCTTCGAGGCGCTGCCCGCCGCCCTCCTCGCCTGATCCTTCCCCCGGCCCGGGTGCTGCGCGGCACCGCCCGGGGCGACCGCCCACGTCCTCAGGAGTCCGTTGTGCGCATCCTCATCGGCAACCACATCGATCCGTCCATCCGTGAGCGCGGCGACATGCGGGCCTGGACGCAGCGTCTGTTCTGGTTCGCCCGCCCCGGTGACCTGCTCGTCCTGTGCTGCGAGCCGGACGCCGCGTTCACCGGATACGCCCTGGCCCACACCGGCGTGAAACCGGAGGAGCTGACCGTCCTGGTCGCACCGGCCGGGGCATGGGGCGACCGGCTGCTCGATCCCCCTTCCTTGACCGTGCCCGCGTTCGTGGACAGGGTGCGGGCCGCGCTCGGTCCGGCCGGGGCCGGCGCGGTGAGCGAGGTGTTCGCGCTGTGGCCGTCGGCCGCCGTGGCGCGGCTCGCCGACGCCCTGGGCGTGGCCGACCGTTTCCCGGGCGCGGCCTTCTTCGGGCAGGGCGGCGGGGAGATCGGCAACAACAAGGCGAACTTCCGGGCCCTGGCGGTAGCGGCTGGGGTGCCGGTCCTGCCGGGCCGGGTCTGCCGCAGCCGCGCCGAAGCGACCGAAGCGACCGGCGTACTGCTGGAGCACTCCGCGTCGGGGGCCGTCGTGGTCAAGCAGGCTCACAACGGGGCCGGAGTCGGCAACCAGCTGCTCATCCGCGAACCGGCGATGGCCGTGGACCACGTCGGGGCCCGGCACCTGCACCATCTGGCCCCGGGCCCGGACGGCATCGCCGCGCACTGGGCCGAGCGGTGGCCGTGGGCGAGCGGGAACGACCGGTGGCCGGTCGTCGTCGAGGAGTTCGCGCCCGGTGCCGACGCGGTGTACTCCGAGCACTATGCCGCAGACGAGGGCGCCCGGGCCACCGCGATGGGCCGCCTGCTGTACGTCGGGCGGCGCCTGAGCCACCAGGTCGTGCCGCTGGACGGCGTCACCGCTCCGGTACGGGCGGCGCTGCTGGACGGCGGGGCCCGGCTGGCCGATGTGTACCGGGCGTTCGGCTACCGCGGGTACCTGAGCGCGGACGCCCTGGTCCTGCCCGACGGGAACGTGGCGTTCACGGAGGTCAACGCGCAAGTCTCTGGCAGCCTGCACATCTACCAGTCGATCGCCCACGGCATCGTCGACGTCGCCGCCGTACCGGCACGGCAGGTGGTCGAGTACCACGTCCCGCCCACCTGGGCGGTGCCCTCGTTCGCCGCCTTCCTGGCCGCGCTCGACGAGCTGGGCCTGGCGTACGACCCGGCCACCCGGACCGGGGTGATCATGTCGATGCCCGCCATCCCCCTGGAAGCGGGCGCCCCGGCGCAGTTCGTGTTCTGCATCGCCTACGACCCCGCCGAAGGGCACACGGCCGTGTTCGATCGGCTCGACGCGCGGTTCGCGACCGTGCCCGCCGGCACCTACGACGCCAGCCAGCACGTCGCCACCGGCGCCGTGTCCTTCTCCTCCTGACCCCTGGGAGCCTCACCATGACCAGCTCCCTCACCGCGGCCACCGAGGCCGCCCAGCTCTCCCCCGTCTTCGACGCGGACAAGCTCGCCGCCGAACTCGCGGCCGTCACCGCCCACACCTGGAACGTGCAGCGCACCCACACCTACGGCGGGCAGGCCTGCCCGCCGCGATCGACTGGCGGGTCCTGCCGCTGCGCAGTCTCGGCGGCGATCCGGAGCGCACCGACCCGGGCGGCCCTGGGCCGCAGCCGTTCGCGCCGACACACTGGCTCTCCCAACTGCCCTACCTCGGGGAAATTCTGGACTCGGTCCCGGCACCGCTGAACGCGGTACGCCTGATGGCGCTGGGGCCCGGCGCCGTCTCGGACCCGCACTGCGACCCCAAGTACCGCCTGGACCGGGGCATCGTCCGTCTGCACATCCCCGTCGTCACCGACCCGGGCGCCGTGCTCGTCCTGGACGGCGTCGAACACTGCTGGCAGCCGGGCACCTGCTGGTACGGAGACTTCTCCCGCGAGCACCTGGTGCGCAACACCAGCCAGGAGGTGACCCGGGTCCACGTCGTGATCGACGCGCTGCTCACCGCTGACCTCGCGGCCTGGTTCCCGGACTCCTGGCAGGAGCTCCTCGCCCACGGCGAGGTCCTGTTCAACCGCACCGGCCCAGCCGGGGTTCCCGCCTGGCCCGGCGGGCTGCCGTACGAGGCTCTGCTGCCGTCCGGGTTCGCGGACTTCGACTCTCCCGCCCCGCTGGACGGCTCCCTCATTCCTGCCCGCATCGACCACGCCGACGGTGTCCTCGCCCTGACGGTCGCCGGGCGCACCTTCGCGCTCGTCCCGGTCGACGGGACCGGAGAGTTCCGGTTCTCCGGCTGGAGCGAGCAGCGCACCCTCCAGCCGGACAGCGACGGCGGTGGTCTGACCCTGCGGGTACGCCGTGGCCGCGCGCTCGCCGACCGGCACGTGACCGCCGCGCCTCGCGCCTCCTGACCCGCCTCGCACACCCGAGAGGAACCCCATGCGCCTGAACAGTCACGACGACTTCACCCCGCTCAAGGAGATCGTCGTCGGGTCCGCCGCCAACTACCTGTCCCACGAGCGCGACGTCAGCTTCGAGCTGTTCCACCACGAGAACCTGAGCGGTTTCCGGTCGGACTGGGCCTATCCGCGCCTAATGGGAGCTACCGGGTCGTAGAGACTTGGTGCCGTAGCCGCCAGCAGGTGAGCACTCTCCGCGCCGGAAGCATCGACTTCTGAGGT
>NZ_JBSGUP010000739.1:0-3901 GCF_053607985.1 Streptomyces sp. NPDC055078 | reverse complement strand
GGCGGGCGCCGGCCCGTACGGTCCGCCCCAAGACCCCCGGACGGGCCTGCTCACTCGACCAGCCCAGCGAAATCGGGGGCCCCCTTTGTCCCCGTTGGGCCGTCCGCACCTCGGAGTTGCGTCGCCACAGCCGCCATGAGTCCGTGGGAATCGTGCCATGTCCGATCTCACTGTCTGGAGGAGAGATGCGCACCGAGACGAACAGCCCTTCGGGCGACAAGCTGTCCGTGGTGTACGCGGTTCACGTCGTCGAGGGCGGCGAGCAGGGATTCCGTGAGGTCTACGACCGAATAAGGAAGTCCGTCGCAGGCGTCCCCGGACACATCATCGACCGGCTGGGCGAACCGATCGACGACTCCCGGCAGTGGGTGATCACCAGCGAGTGGGAGACCCCCGAGCACTTCTTCGACTGGCTCCGGGGCGACGACCACCAGGCCCTGCTCGCCCCGCTGCGCGCCTGGGTCGACCAGACCCAGTCGCTGCGGTACCGGGTCGTGCAGGAGACCGTCGGGGCCAAGTCATGACCCGCGCCCCGGCTCCCGGCCCCGTCGCTGTCCTCGGTCTCGGCACCATGGGCGCCGGGCTGGCCACCCGCCTGCTCGACCAGGGCATCCGGGTACGCGTCTGGAACCGCACCGCCGAGCGGGCCGAACCGCTCGCCCGCGCGGGAGCCTTCGCCGCGGCCCACCCCGCCGACGCCGTCGAGGGGACGAGCGCCGCGATCTGCACCGTGGCCGACGGGGACGCGCTCACCGCCGTACTCCGGGGACCCGACGGTGTCCTGGCCCAGGGGCCCTACCCCGGCGCGCTGGTCTGCGCGGGGACGGTCGCCCCCGACGAGGTCGTCCGCCTGGCCGAGGACACCGGATCAGTCCTGGACGTCGGCATGCTGGGCAACCGCGAGCACGCCCGCACCGGTGAGCTGCGGCTGTTCGTCGGCGGCGAGGAGCGGGTCTTCACCGCGGGGCTCCCGCTGCTCGAACTGCTCGGCAAGCAGGTCGTCCACCTGGGCGCGCTCGGCTCGGGCATGCGGATGAAGCTGCTCCTCAACCTGTTGATGGGGATCGAGGTGCAGGCGCTGGCCGAGGCGGTGGAACTGGCCGCCGCCACCGGCCTGGACCGCGAACTGGCCCTCACCACCATCGCGGGCAGCGGCTTCGCCTCACCGGTCATGGCGTTCAAGTCACGGCGCCTGGCGGCCGGGCGCTTCGACCAGCCGGACTTCCGGCTGCGCCTGATGGCCAAGGACCTGCTGCTCGCCGCCGACCAGGCCGCCGATGCGGGACTGGTGCTGCCGCTCGCCACCGCCGCCGCCCGGACCCATGTCCGCGCCACCGAGCTGGGACACGGCGACGAGGACTGTGTCGCGGTGAGCCACGCACTCACACCGAACGCGGGAACTCCTCATGATCATTGACATCCATGGGCATCTGTCCCCACCGGAGGCGGCCAAGCACTTCCCGATGCCGCCCAGCCTGACCGACGTCGACGGCATGCTCGCCGCCCGCGCCCGGGCCGGAATCGATCTCACCATCATCGGCAGCCCGGTCGGCGCCGGCGCGATGGCACGGGTCCCGGGCGTCGACAACTACGCGCAGCCCCGGGACCGGCTGCGGCGGTTCCACGCCTGGATGTCCGGTCTGATCGGCACCTTCCCGGACCAGTTGCGCGGCTATGTGTACGCCAACCCGTTCGGCGACGACGACCATCTGGAAGGCGTCCGGGAGACCCTGGCGGACCCGGCCTTCGTCGGCCTGATCACCACCACCAGCGTCCATGGCGAACTGCTCGGCTCACCTCGGGCCGACTCCTTCTTCGCGCTGGCCGCCGAGGCGGGGGTGCCCGTCCTGGTGCACGCGCCGGCCGAGCCGATCGGCACCGAGGGGGTCGAGCACCTCGGCTTTGTGGAGCAGGTCGGCCGGTTCAGCGACATCTCGCTCAGCATGGCCATGATCGCCTTCGCCGGGTGGCTGGACAAGTATCCCCGGCTGCGGCTGATCGGTTCCACCGGCGGCGGCGCGCTGGCGCTGCTCCCGGAGCGCCTGCAGACGGCGGCACGCCCCCGGCACTGGGGCGGGGGCGCCTCACCGCCGCCCGATCCACGCGCCGCTGCCGGGCAACCTTCCGGTTCGCGTCCCGCTGCCGCGCCTCCTTCCGGCCCGCGTCCCGATGCCGGGCAGCCGTCCGGCCAGGGGCCCGCTGCCCGGTCGTCGGATGGTCGGGCCCCCGACCCCCGGCCGTCCGGTGGCGGGGCGGCCCCGGCATCTCCCGTGGCCCACGCGCCCGTGGCCCAGGCGCCTCCGGCGCCTCCGTCCGCCGACCCCGCCGCGGCGCTGCGCCGTATGTACGTCGACACCAGCACCTTCAGCCCGGCGCATCTGGGTCTGAACGCCGAGGTGCTGGGCCCCGAACGGATGCTGTTCGGCACCGATTCACCGCCGCTGTCCGTGCCGCTGGAGGAACTCATGCGCATGATCGAGAAGCTGCCGATCGACAAGGCGTCCCAGCAGCTCATCCTCGGCGGCAACGCCGAGGCCGTCTTCGATCTGAGGAGCCGTCCGTGACCACCGTGAACGATCCCGCGGCCGAGGCATCACGCTGCACACCCGAGTTCCGGCGGAACCCCTATCCGGTGTACGAGCACCTACGGGAGACGGCACCCGTCTGCCCGATGCGCCCGCCGCACGGCATCGACACCTATCTGATCACGCGGTACGACGACGCACGGGCCGCGCTGACGGATCCCCGGCTGAGCAAGGACATGTACGGGGCACTCGACGCCTACCGGAGGATCTTCGGTGACTCGTCGGTGGCGCTGGACGACCATATGCTCAACGCCGACCCGCCCAAGCACACCCGGCTGCGCAAGCTGGTCGGCTCGGCGTTCACCCCGCGCCGGGTGGAGTCGCTGCGGACGCACATCGGGGAGGTCGTGGAGTCGCTGCTGGACGACTGCCCGACCGGGGAGCCGGTCGACCTCCTGCCGACGTTCGCGTTCCCGCTGCCGATCATCGTGATCTGTGAGCTGCTCGGCGTACCGCCGGAGGACCGGCCGGATGTGCAGAGCTGGTCCACCACGGTGGCGCACACCGGCTTCGGCAAGGAGGCCAAGCAGGCCCAGCAGCGGGCGGAGGAGAGCCTGCACGCGTACTTCACGGAACTCCTCGCCCGTAAGCGCGGCCGTCCCGGCGACGATCTGCTCAGCGCGCTCACCGCCGCCCGGGACGAGGAGGGTCCCCTCACCGAACAGCAGCTGGTGTCCACGGCGTTCCTGTTGATGTTCGCCGGTCACAAGACGACCGCGTATCTCATCGGCAACTCCGTCTACCAGCTGCTCTCCCACCCCGGGCAACTGCGCGCGGTGCGGGAGAACCCGGGGCTGATCGGGCAGGCCGTGGAGGAACTGCTGCGCTTCGACGGCTCGGTGGAGAGCGCGACCTTCCGCTACGCGACCGAGGATGTGGAGATCGCCGGGACGCGCATCCCGAAGGGCGCACTGGTCCAGATCGCGCTGAACTCGGCCAACCGTGACCCGCTGAAGTTCGCGCTGCCGGACGAACTGGATGTGACACGCCCGCCGAACACCCAGAGCGTCCACCTCGGGTTCGGGCACGGTGTGCACTACTGCCTCGGGGCGTCGCTGGCCAGACTGGAGACCCAGCTCGCGCTCACCGGGCTGTTCAACCGGTTCCCCGGGATGGCCCTGGCCGACCCCGCGCGGGAGGCGTCCTGGCTTGAGGTGCCGTTCCCCGCCTTCCGCGGCCTGGTGGAGCTGCCCGTCGTCCTCGATCCCGCCTCCCGTTGACCGGCGAGGGCCGTACGGGGGCGGTCGCGTCCGGTGCGGTCGCGCCCGGTCCGCGGCGGCGGCGCCCTCGACCGAGAGACCGTACCCACTGACGAA
>NZ_JBSGUP010000738.1:0-3910 GCF_053607985.1 Streptomyces sp. NPDC055078 | reverse complement strand
CCTCACCGCGCTTCGCGCGAGCTGCGCCGCTTTACGTCCCGGACACGACCCCTGCGCGCCCCCTCCCCGCGCTGGCCCCTCAGCCTGTCCGCCTCCGCCCTGGTGGAGTCCAGGCCCCCGCGCTGCCCCTCAGCCAGTCCACCCTCCGCCCTGGTGGAGTGCAGGCGCCCCCGCGCTTGCCCGCTCAGCCGGTCCCCCTCCGTCCTGGTGGAGTGCAGGCCCCCGCGCTCGGGTTGTTCAAGCCCTGCTGGCGTTTGAGGCGCTGTGGGTTCGTGTCCGCCAGGGTGTTAGGGGGGTTAGGGGCCGTGCGGGCGGTGTCCCGACAGGGGGAGTGGGGCGGGTCCGGGGGTTGGCCCGGATAGATTGACACTGTGCTCTCCCGTCTCACGCGTACGCGCGCCCTGCTGTTCAGCGCCCTTCCGATCGCCGCGCTCCTCGCCGTCGCCGCGTTCGCGCCGCTGCCGTTCGTCATCGCGAAACCCGGGGACACGGCCGATGTACTGGGTGAGCACAAGGGCACACCGGTCATCTCTGTCGCCGGGGCGCCCGTACGCAAGACGGAGGGCGCGCTGCGGATGACCACGATCCTGGCGACCGGGCCCTCGGCCGATGTCGGCGTCGAGGATGTGTGGGACAGCTGGTTCAGGACGGACCGGGCGGTGATGCCCCATGACTCCGTCTACCCGGCGGGCAAGTCGACCAAGGAGATCACCGAACGCAATCTGGACGACATGGAGGACTCCCAGCACGACGCGACCCGGGCCGCCCTCTCGTATCTCGGGGAGGACCCGGCGAAGGTGAAGGTCACCCTCCGGCTCGCCGACATCGGCGGACCCAGCGCGGGCCTGCTGTTCTCGTTGGGGATCGTGGACAAACTCGACGGCGACGGCGACGGTGGCGATCTGACCGGCGGGCGGGACATCGCCGGTACGGGGACGATCACCGCCGACGGCAAGGTCGGCCCGGTCGGCGGGGTCGCGCTGAAGACGCAGGCCGCCAAGCGCGACGGAGCGAGCGTCTTCCTGGTGCCGAAGGGGGAGTGCTCGGACGCGGAGGCCGGGGTGTCGAACGGGCTTCGGCTGATCCCCGTCACGACGCTTAAGGGCGCAGTGGAGTCCCTTCGGGCGCTGGAGGACGGCGGGAAAGTGCCGTCCTGCTGAGGTCCGGGGGAGTGTCGGTCCAGTTCCACTCCCCGGCCCCGGGGGAGGGTGAGTCGCCCCGTACGTGGGGAGGGCAGTAAGCCGAAGAGCCTGCGTCCAACCGGTGACGGGGACGGTGACCGGCTGAGGGGCCAGTGCGGGGGCCTGGACTCCACCAGGGCGGAGGCGGACAGGCTGAGGGGGGGCAGCGCGGGGAGGGGGCGCGCAGGGGTCGTGTCCGGGACGTAAAGCGGCGCAGCTCGCGCGAAGCGCGGTGAGGAAAGCAGTCCCGGATACGAGCCCCGGAGCGCCCCCGGACGGTGACCGCACAAGTTCCCGGGCCCGGACCGCCCCCGGACGGCCACCGCACCAGCCCCCGCGCCCCGGAGCGGCCCGGGACGGCCACCGCCCCCGGACGGCCACCGCACAAGTTCCCGAGCCCATCGCGCCCCCGGACGGCAACCGCCTCAACCCGGCTCGTCCGACGCCGCCTGTTCCACCAGCGGGATGATCCGCAGCGGTACCGGGTTCTCCATCACGATCGCCGTGGAGGCCCGGACGATGCCGTCGAAACCGACGACCCGGTCGATCACCCGCTGGAGGTCGGCGTTGGAGCGCGCCACCAGCCGGCAGAGCATGTCACCGTGCCCGGTGGTGGTGTGCAGCTCCAGCACCTCCGGGACGCCCGCCAGATGCGCCCGTACGTCCGCGCCCTGCCCCTGTTTGATCTCCAGCGTCGCGAACGCGGTGACCGGATAGCCGAGCGCCGCCGGATCGACGTCCGGGCCGAAGCCCCGGATGACGCCACCGGACTGGAGCCGGTCCATCCGCGCCTGGACGGTCCCGCGCGCCACTCCCAGCCGGCGGGACGCCTCCAGCACCCCGATCCTCGGCTCACGCGCGAGCAGCACGATGAGACGGCCGTCCAGGTGATCGATCGCCATACCGCTCTCCCCAGTGGTCATCCTGTACAGAAGACCCTGCCATCGTGGCCGGTTGGTGCACAGTTTGCCCAGTGGAATGACGAACTGTTGCACACCTTGTGGAACGGGAGGAGCCTGCGAGTATGACTGAGACCATCGATCACCACCCGGACACCGCGCGCGAGGCCGACCCCTTCCCGGTCAAGGGAATGGATGCGGTCGTCTTCGCCGTGGGCAACGCCAAACAGGCCGCGCACTACTACGCCACGGCCTTCGGCATGAAGCTCGTCGCCTACTCCGGCCCGGAGAACGGCAGCCGGGAGACCGCGAGTTATGTGCTGGAGAACGGAGCCGCGCGTTTCGTCTTCACCTCCGTCATCAAACAGGCCACCGACCGGGGCCGGTTCCTGGCCGACCATGTCGCCGAGCACGGTGACGGCGTGGTCGACCTCGCCATCGAGGTCCCGGACGCCCGCGCCGCGTACGCGTACGCCACCGAGCACGGGGCCCGTGGCATCACCGAGCCGTACGAGCTGACGGACGACGACGGGACCGTGGTGCTGGCGGCGATCGCCACGTACGGCAAGACCCGCCACACCCTGGTCGACCGTTCGCGCTACCGGGGCCCCTACCTCCCCGGCTTCGCCGCGGCCGACCCGATCGTCGCGCCGCCCGCGAAGAGGACGTTCCAGGCCATCGACCACTGCGTCGGCAATGTCGAACTCGGCCGGATGAACGAGTGGGTGGCGTTCTACAACAAGGTCATGGGCTTCACCAACATGAAGGAGTTCGTCGGCGACGACATCGCCACCGAGTACTCCGCCCTGATGTCGAAGGTCGTCGCCGACGGCACGCTGAAGGTGAAGTTCCCGATCAATGAGCCCGCGATCGCGAAGAAGAAGTCGCAGATCGATGAGTATCTGGAGTTCTACGGCGGTGCCGGGGTCCAGCACATCGCGCTGGCCACCAACGACATCGTGGCGACGGTACGTTCCATGCGGGCGGCCGGGGTGCAGTTCCTGGACACCCCCGACTCGTACTACGACACCCTCGGGGAGTGGGCGGGGGAGACCCGGGTGCCGGTCGAGACCTTGCGTGAGCTGAAGATCCTGGTCGACCGCGACGAGGACGGCTATCTGCTCCAGATCTTCACCAAGCCGGTGCAGGACCGGCCGACGGTCTTCTTCGAGATGATCGAACGCCATGGCTCCATGGGCTTCGGCAAGGGCAATTTCAAGGCCCTGTTCCAGGCGATCGAGCGCGAGCAGGAGAAGCGCGGCAATCTGTGAGGTGATGCGGTGAGTATCGGGGTGGGTGACCGCTGAGCCATCGGTGAGCTTCCGGCCGCACATACGATCGGGTGCGTGTGCGCACATGTGATGATCGCCGAGGACGACGAGAAGCAGGCCGAATTGGTCCGCCGCTATCTCGAACGGGAGGGCCACACCGTCACATCCGTACGGGACGGCCGCGCGGCCGTCGAAGCGGTCCGCCGGATCCCTCCCGACCTGCTGGTCCTCGACGTCATGATGCCGAAGGTCGACGGTCTGGACGTCCTGCGCATTCTGCGGGCCGAGGCGTACGACCTCCCGGTCCTGATGCTCACCGCCCGCTCCACCGAGGACGATCTGCTGCTCGGTCTCGACCTCGGGGCCGACGACTACATGACCAAGCCCTACAGCCCGCGCGAGCTGATGGCCCGGGTGCGGACCCTGCTGCGCCGCACCCGGGGGCCGGCGGCGGCCGGTCCGTCGGCCGCGCATCTGCTCGCCGTCGGCACCCTGCTGGTGGACGCCGAACGGCATGAGATCACGGTCGACGGCACCCGGGTCGAGTGCACCCCCGGGG
>NZ_JBSGUP010000737.1:0-3931 GCF_053607985.1 Streptomyces sp. NPDC055078 | reverse complement strand
ACGCCACACACCCTGACTGGGGCCAGGACAGCCACATCAAGCCCCGCCGGCGATTGAGGCGCGGGGCCCGGGGCAGAGCCCCGGCAGGAACCCGCGCCATGTGCACCTGCGCACACCTGGGCCAGCCGACCGAGCCGGAGGCTACGACGCTGGCAGGCGGTCCAGCTGCGCGGAGATACGGGAGATGTCGTCGTCCGCCGTCGCCAGCCGCCCCCGGATCTTCGCCACCACCTGATCCGGCGCCTTCGCCAGGAACGCCTCGTTCCGCAGCTTCCCCTCCGCCTGCTGCTTCTCCTTCTGTGCCGCGGCGAGGTCCTTCGCCAGCCGCTTGCGCTCCGCGGCGACATCGATGGTGCCGGATAGATCGAGGGCGACCGTCGCCCCCGCCACCGGCAGGGTCGCCGTCGCGTGGAAGCCGTCGCCCTCGGGCTGGAGCCGCAGCAACTGGCGGATGGCGGCCTCGTGGGGGCTGAGGGCGGTGCCGGAGAGGTCGAGGCGGGCGGGGACCTTCTGGCCCGGCTGCAGGCCCTGGTCGGAGCGGAAGCGGCGGACCTCGGTCACGACGCGCTGGACCAGCTCGATCTCGCGCTCGGCTGCGGGGTCGCGGAATCCGCTGTCACCGGGCCAGTCGGCGATGACGAGGGACTCCTTGCCGGTGAGCGTGGTCCACAGCGTCTCGGTGACGAAGGGGACGACGGGGTGCAGCAGCCGCAGGGTGACGTCCAGGACCTCGCCCAGCACGCGCGCGGAGACCTTCGCCGCCTCGCCGCCCGCGAAGTACGTGGTCTTCGACAGCTCGACGTACCAGTCGAAGACCTCGTCCCACGCGAAGTGGTAGAGCGCGTCGGAGAGCTTGGCGAACTGGAAGTCGTCGTAGAGCGCGTCGACCTCGGAGACGGTCGTGTTGAGCCGCGACAGAATCCAGCGGTCGACCGCGGAGAGCTGTTCGGCGGGCGGCAGCTCCCCCTCCACGGTGGCGCCGTTCATCAGCGCGAAGCGGGTCGCGTTCCAGATCTTGTTGGCGAAGTTGCGGGACGCCTGGACCCAGTCCTCGCCGATCGGGACGTCCGCGCCGGGGTTGGCACCCCGGGCCAGGGTGAAGCGGACGGCGTCGGAGCCGTAGGTGTCCATCCAGTCGAGCGGGTCCACCGCGTTGCCGAACGACTTCGACATCTTCTTGCCGTTCTCGTCCCGGACGAGCCCGGTCAGCGCGACCGTCCTGAACGGCGCCTCGCCGTCCATCGCGTAGAGACCGAACATCATCATCCGGGCGACCCAGAAGAAGATGATGTCGTGGCCGGTGACCAGGACATCGGTGGAGTAGAACTTCGCCAGGTCCGGGGTCCGATCGGGCCAGCCGAGGGTGGAGAACGGCCACAGCCCGGAGGAGAACCAGGTGTCCAGGACGTCCTCGTCCTGGGTCCAGCCCTCGCCGGTGGGCGGCTGCTCGCCGGGTCCGACGCAGACCATCTCGCCGTTCGGGCCGTACCAGACGGGAATACGGTGGCCCCACCAGAGCTGCCGCGAGATGCACCAGTCGTGCATGTTGTCGACCCAGTCGAAGTACCGCTTCGACAGATCGGCGGGGTGGATCGTGACCCGGCCGTCCCGGACCGCGTCCCCCGCGGCCTGCGCCAGGGGGGCGACCTTGACCCACCACTGGAGCGACAGCCGGGGCTCGATGGTGGTCTTGCAGCGGGAGCAGTGCCCGACGGAGTGGACGTACGGCCGCTTCTCGGCGACGATCCGGCCCTGCTGGCGCAGCGCGGCGACAATCGCCGACCTGGCCTCGAACCGGTCGAGCCCCTCGAAGGGCCCGGGGACGGTGATGACGGCCCGCTCGTCCATGACGGTCAGGGATTCGAGGCCGTGCCGCCGGCCGATGGCGAAGTCGTTCGGGTCGTGCGCGGGGGTCACCTTGACCGCGCCGGTGCCGAACTCGGGGTCGACATGGGTGTCGGCGACGACCGGGATCGTACGGTCGGTCAGCGGCAGCTTGATCCGCTTGCCGATCAGATGGGCGTACCGGGGGTCGTCGGGGTGGACGGCGACGGCGGTGTCACCGAGCATCGTCTCGACCCGGGTGGTCGCGACGACGAGGGTCTCGTCGCCCTCGCCGTACTTGAGCGAGACCAGCTCGCCGTTGTCGTCCTGGTAGTCGACCTCGATGTCGGAGATCGCGGTGAGACAGCGCGGACACCAGTTGATGATCTTCTCGGCGCGATAGATCAGCTCGTCGTCGTAGAGCTTCTTGAAGATGGTCTGGACCGCCTGGGACAGGCCCTCGTCCATGGTGAATCGCTCACGGCTCCAGTCGACGCCGTCGCCGAGACGGCGCATCTGGCCGAGGATCCTGCCGCCGTACTCCTCCTTCCACTGCCAGACCCGGTCGGTGAACTCCTCGCGCCCGAGGTCGTGGCGGGACTTGCCCTCCTCGGCGAGCTGCTGCTCGACCTTGTTCTGGGTGGCGATGCCCGCGTGGTCCATGCCGGGGAGCCAGAGCGCCTCGTACCCCTGCATCCGCTTGCGCCGGGTGAGGGCGTCCATCAGCGTGTGCTGGAAGGCGTGTCCGAGGTGGAGGCTGCCGGTGACGTTCGGCGGGGGGATGACGATGGTGTACGGCGGCTTCTCGCTCTTGGCGTCCGCCGTGAAGTAACCGCGCTCCACCCAGCGCTCGTACAGCTTCCCCTCTACCTCGGCCGGTGCGTACTGGGTCGGCAGTTCGGGGTTGCTGGCTGGCTGCTGCTGAGTGTTCTCGGTCACGGAGCCCAGTTTAGAGGTGTCACAGGCTCGTATTGAAACGGGAATGTTCCGTAACGGTGTGACCCCGGTCGCCCCGTTGTGGGAGCACGTGGGACAGGATGTCGGGACCACATAAGTATCTGGAGGGGAACCCAGTAATGAGCCACAATCAGCCGGGCCCGTACGGCGACCAGCCGCAGCAGCCCGGGCCGTACGGCCAGCCGGGCCCCTATGGCCAGCAGCCGGGGGGCCCGCAACCCGGCTATGGATATCCGCAGCAGCCAGGCGCCCAGCCCGGTTACGGATACCCGCAGCAGGCTCCACAGGGCGTCCCGCCACAGCAGCCCCCGCCCGGACAGGACGGCTACGGGTATCCGCAGCAGCCGGGCCCCTACGGACAGCAGCCCGGACCCGGTCAGGCGCCCTATGGACAGGTTCCGCCCCCGCCCGCGCCCAAGAAGAAGACCGGCCTGATCATCGGCGCCGCCGTGGTGGCGCTCGCGGTGATCGGCGGAGGCGCGTTCTTCCTGCTCGGCGGTGACGGCGACGGCGGCAACAGCGATGTCGCCGACAGCACCAAGGGGTACAAGCTCACCCCCGCCGCGTCCGTCGACGAGTACAAGAAGGACGGCGCGGACAAGTCTCCGAAGCTCACCGACAAGGACCTGGAGAAGGCCAAGGAGGTCGGCGTCAAGGACCCCAAGCAGGCCGGTGCCGAGTACTCGACCGCCGCCGGAAGCAATCCGCTGGAGCGGAAGGGTCTCATCGTCACCGGGCTGTGGGGCGAGGTCGCCGACCCGTCGGCGGCGATCGACGCCAACTTCAAGCGGGGCGAGCTGGCGGGCAAGCAGGACGGCGGCGCCGAACTCAACCTGATCGGCAGCCCGAAGTCGCACAAGCCCGACGGGTTCGACGGGGCGCTGATCAAGTGCCAGAACGCCGAGTTCGACCCCGGGCAGAAGGGCAGCGGCAGCACCGCGGCGCCCCAGATGAAGAAGTTCGAGATGCCGATCTGCATGTGGGCGGACTACAGCACCGTGGTCACCGTGATCTCCATGGACGCGGGGCAGATGTTCGGCACCGGAGGCAAGCCCCTGTCCCAGGAGCAGGCAGCCGAACTGACGGCCAAGCTCTACAAGACCTCGCGGACCAAGATCTGAGACGCTCGTATCCGAGCGAGGGCATACGT
>NZ_JBSGUP010000736.1:0-3943 GCF_053607985.1 Streptomyces sp. NPDC055078 | reverse complement strand
CGGCCGCCCCGACCGGCTGGATCGTCAGCCCTTGCGGCCGAGCAGCTTCCAGGCCGCGGGCAGCGCGCCCATCGCCAGGGCCGCCTTCAGCGCGTCCCCGATCAGGAAGGGGGTGAGGCCGGCCGCGACCGCCTGGGGCAGGGTCATGCCGGTGGACAGCGCGAGGTAGGGCACGCCGACCGCGTAGATGATCAGCGAGCCGAGCACCATCGCGCCCGCCGTGCGCGCCACGGAGCGGTCCGCGCCGCGCCGGGCCAGGGCGCCGACGACCGTGGCGGCGAGCAGCATGCCGAGGACATAGCCGAAGGACGGCATCCCCCAGCCGGAGGCGCCCTCGGCGAACCAGGGCACGCCCGCCATGCCGACCAGTGCGTACAGCGCGAGCGAGAGGAAGCCCCGGCGGGCGCCGAGGGCCGTGCCGACGAGGAGCGCGGCGAAGGTCTGGCCGGAGACCGGGACCGGGGAGCCGGGGACCGGGAGCGCGATCTGGGCGGCGAGGCCGGTGAGCGCGGCACCTCCGACGACGAGCGCGATGTCCCGCGTACGGGAGGCGGGGAGCAGGTCCGCGAGGACCGCGCCCGGACGGGAGGTGACTGAAGCAGTGCTCATCGGAACTCCGCGGAGGCGAGGGAAGTGGGTGCAGGGGGAACACGGTGACGGTAGCCCACCGGGATTCACCGGATCACCGTCAGCCGCCGACAAAGCGCGGGCGGGGCGGTTAGGAAGGACCCCACAAACGATTCACTTTATGCCTGCCCCGGCGTGACCCTCGTCACTGAGGTGAGCGGGATCGCGCCATCGGGGTCCACCAGGGGGCGCTGTAGGGTTCCACCAAAGCCGATCGACCGGCACACCAATGAGTGCCCCATACATGCGTGCGCGCCTTGTGTGAGCCTGGTAACCGTATAGCGGATATGTGTTCCCATTGAGCGGAGCAGGGGCTCAGACTGTGCCCGCTCCCCCGCCTCCGAGGAACAGGGCACACGTATGTCCCGGACCACCGCATCCCCGCCGCCAGTCGACCGCAGCCCGGACGATGTGAGGCTCTCCCACGGCCTCAAGCAGCGCCATCTCTCGATGATCGCCCTCGGCGGCGTGATCGGCGCCGGACTGTTCGTGGGCTCCGGCGCGGGCATCGCCAAGGCGGGTCCCTCGATCGTCGTCGCCTACGCCCTCTCCGGGCTGCTCGTCATGCTGGTGATGCGCATGCTCGGGGAGATGTCGGCGGCGTACCCGGCCTCGGGCTCGTTCTCCGTGCACGCCGAGCGGGCGATCGGGCCCTGGGCCGGGTTCACCGCCGGGTGGGCCTTCTGGTTTCTGCTCTGTGTGGCCGTCGGCATCGAGGGCATCGGCGCGGCCAAGATCATGACCGGCTGGTTCCCCGGTACGCCCGAGTGGGCCTGGGTCGCCCTCTTCATGCTGGCCTTCTGCGCCACGAACCTCGCCGCCGTGAAGAACTTCGGCGAGTTCGAGTTCTGGTTCGCCGCGCTGAAAGTCGGGGCGATCGTGCTCTTCCTGGGCATCGGCGTCCTCGCCATCACGGGTCTGCTGCCGGGCACCGACGCCCCCGGCACCGCGAACCTCACAGGCGACGGCGGCTTCATGCCCATGGGCGTCGACGGCCTCGTCGTCGGACTGCTCGCCTCCGTCTTCGCGTACGGCGGTCTGGAGACGGTCTCCATCGCGGCGGCCGAGTCCGAGCACCCGGTGCGCGGGGTCGCGAAGGCGGTGAAGACGGCCATGTGGCGGATCGCCCTCTTCTACGTGGGCTCGATGGCGGTCATCGTCACGCTGGTGCCGTGGGACGACCCGAAGGTCGTCGAGAAGGGGCCGTACGTCGCCACCCTCGACCATCTGGGCATTCCGGCCGCCGGGCAGATCATGAACGTCGTGGTGCTGATCGCCCTGCTCTCCGCGATGAACGCGAACATCTACGGGGCCTCCCGGATGGCCTGCTCGCTGGTCGCCCGGGGCCAGGGACCCCGGGCGCTCGGCCGCACCTCCGGCGGCGTGCCGAGGGCCGCCGTCCTGGTGTCGTCCGCCTTCGGGTTCGGGTGTGTGCTGCTCAGCTACTGGCGGCCGGACGACGTCTTCATGTGGCTGCTCAATATGATCGGCGCGATCATCCTCGTCGTCTGGATCTTCATCGCCGTCTCCCAGCTGATCCTCCGCCGCCGACTGGAGCGCGACGAGCCCGGGCGGCTGACGGTGCGGATGTGGTGGTACCCGGGGCTGACCTGGGTGGCGCTGGCGGGCATGGTGACGGTGTTCGTCCTGATGGCACGGGAGCCGGACACCCGGACACAGCTCTACTACACCGGGGGCCTGGCGCTGGCCCTGGCACTGGCGGGATATCTGCGGCAGCTGGTCGGGGAGCGGCGCGAGGGACGTCAGTGATGGTGGTGCCGGTGGTGGTGGCTGTGTTCCGGTACCGGCGCTCTCGTGGGCGGCCGGGGCGCTCTCCGGGGGCGTACTGGTGAGTCTTGGGAAGTTCTCACGCGGGAGCGGCAAGAAGCGACGCACGGAGGATTGACGGTCCCCGTCCGCTGACTCAAGCTCAGTTTCCATGCGACGACGCGCGCCCCTGTCTCCAGCGAGCCGGCCGGGCGGTTCGGGGTCGGCGTGATGACCGTGCATCGCGCGGCGATGGCCGCCGGCTCACCCCGGGCCCTGCCACCGCGGCGCGCGGCGGCCCTCCCGACAGCTCCGACAGCACCGACAGCGCCCGGCGGCGGCTACGATCCGCTGCGCACCCCGTTCCCCGGGGCTGCGCACGGGGAGGCCGTGCGGTGCGCACCTCGTGTCCGTGCGGCGCACCCACCGGGCGCCGGCCCACCATCACGCGGAGGAACCGCATGAAAGTCCTCGCCGCCGGAGACCACTTCATCCGCAACTCCCTGATCGCCGACGCGCTGCGCCACGACCTCGCCGGTTCCGCGCTGGAGCTGACCGAGCTGACGCTCCCCTGGCCGCTGGAGCCCTTCGGGCCGGTCGGCGAGGTCGCCGAGGCGAGCGATGCCGAGGACGCGCTGATCAAGGCGCTCGACGGGGTGGAGGTCTGTGTCACCCAGATGGCGCCCTTCACCGATCGCGTCCTGGCCGCCTCCCCCGCGCTGCGGATGATCGCCGTCTGCCGGGGCGGCCCCGTCAACGTCAACGCGGACGCGGCCAGGGAGCGGGGGGTGAAGGTGTGCTTCACGCCCGGCCGCAATGCCGCCGCGACGGCGGAGTTCACCGTCGGACTGATGCTGTCCGCGCTGCGCCGTATCCCGGAGGCACACCACTCCCTCGCCGGGCGGGGCACCTGGGACGGCTCGTATTACACCTATGAGCACAGCGGACTGGAGCTGGAGGACAGCCCGGTCGGCATCATCGGTTACGGCGCGGTCGGCTGCCGGGTGGCGCGGGTGCTGAGCGCCTTCGGGGCCGAGGTGGAGGTGTACGACCCGTATGTGCGCGGCGATGTGCACGGTATGCGCGCGCACAGCCTGGAGGCCCTGCTCGCCCGCTCCCGCATCCTCACCCTGCACGCCCGGCTCACCGACGAGACCCGCGGGCTGATCGGCGCCCGGGAACTGGCGCTGCTGCCCCGCGGCTCGATCCTGGTGAACGCCGGCCGCGGCGGGCTGCTGGACACGGAGGCCCTGTGCGACGCGCTGGACAGCGGCAGGCTGTCGGCCGCCGCGCTCGACACCTACGAGGAGGAGCCGCTGCCGCCGGGCGGCCGTCTCCACTCCACGCCCAACCTGGTGCTGACCCCCCATGTCGGAGGCGCGAGCAAGGCGGTGGCCCGCAAGGCCGCGCGCATCGCGGCGTCGGAGGTCGCGCGCTACGCCCGCGGCGAGCCGCTGGCGCATGCCCTTGCCTGACCGCAGGGCACGGCCTGCGGCCGTGTCCTCAAACGCCGGACGGGCTGGGTATGCGCACCTGGTCAACCTCAGCC
>NZ_JBSGUP010000735.1:0-3947 GCF_053607985.1 Streptomyces sp. NPDC055078 | reverse complement strand
GCCCCGGACCGTGGTCCGGGGCCGCTTCGGCGGTGCTGGGTCAGGCGGCTTTCTCGGGGGTGAGGCTCGCGACGTATGCCCGCAGGGCACTGACGCGGATGCGTCGGCTGCGCCCCTGCTTGACGTATTCGAGCGCTCCCTCAGCCATCAGTTCGTAGACCGTGGAGCGCCCCAGACGCAGGGCAACGGCTGCTTCCTTGGGGGTGTAGAGAAGGGGCTCGATGGTGTGGACGGCGGTGGTCACCGGAAATTCCTCCTCGGCGGGAAGGCGGGGGCCTGGGCCCCCTTCTCTGAGGTCCGCTACTTCCGCTACTGCCGCTACCGCGCAGGTCAGGGGCCTGTTCGAGGTAGCGGGAAGGGGTAGCGGTAGCGGATGGGTAGCGGCGGGGTAGCGGCAAGTTTCGGTGCTTGCCGCTACCGCGTTAGTGCTGGTCAGGCCGTGTTTTCCGTGCCGGGTAGCGGAGGTAGCGGACTTTCCGGGGGTGGGGGGCAGTAGCGGGCCCAGGCGTCCCGGAGATCGGCGGCGCGGTAGCCCTTGAGGACGCTTCCGGCGGTCTTGATGTTGCAGGAAGCAATGGGCTCGTTGTCGGCCGTCATGTACTCGGCGAGCATCTTGGACAGGCGCCGGCTGTCGAGCGGCTTGCCGTGGAGGTCGGCCCAGGGGGCGTCGTCCAGGGCATTGAGCCGGTCCAGGATCGCGACAGTGGGCAGGCGGTCGATGCCGACCATGACGTGGTCACGCAGATCGGTCAGCAGCCGCACCCCGAGACTGCCCCTGTCGTTGGCCCGGGACGCGCTCACCAGCGCCACGCACGCTTCGCGTGCCCGGTGGGGCCAGTCACCGCCGACGGCGTCAGCGATGGCGAGCAGGGGTTCCCAGACGTCGGCGGGGCGGTCGGTGACGCCGTCGGGCATCTGGGGCCACGCGCCCGTCACTTGGTCGCGCGCCTGCTCGGCCCACTGCGCGAGCCGGTCACGCAGTGCGTTGCCCTCCGCTTCGTGGAGGCGGGCCCGGAAGGCTTCCACGTGTTCATTACGGGCCCGGCGGCGCATCCGGATCACGACCGAGCGGGTCATGATGGTGTCGGGCAGTGCTCCGAGTCCGGCGACCGCGACCCCGCAGTACGACGGGAACGCCTGAACGATCTGGTTGCCGCCGTCGCCGATGCACCGGTAGGTGACGCCGGTACGGCGGTGTCCGGCGTTGAGGAATCCGCGCAGTTCCTCGTTGTCCCCCGCCTTGGGGCCGAAGACCGTGTCGATTTCATCGAAGAGGATCGTGGGCCGTCCGTTGGGGTTGGACACGGATCGGAACAGGGCGGCGGCGGACGCGTTGACGGCCGTCATCGGCTGAGGAACGAGGGTTTCCACCACCTCCAGCGCTCGTGACTTGCCCGACCCCGGTTCGGGGGACAGGAATGCCAGACGCGGCGTGGAGTCGAAGCAGTCGAGCAGGTGGGCGTGCGCGTCCCAGAGGGCGACGGCGACATATGCGGCCTCGTGCGGGAAGACGTTGAACCTGCGGTGAAACGCCTCGATGTCATCGAGCAGGGCGGCCCCGTCGATGGGTGCCGGCGGTTTGGTCGTGTCGTCGGTCATGCGGCGGCCTTCTCTCCCTGCTCGGTGGTGCGGAGCGTGCACAGGGTGCGGTGGTGGGTGTGGTCGGTGATCAGGGCGAGGACCTTGGTGTGGCCGGTGGCGCTGGTGTTCCGGCCGCAGGCGCATGTCGAGGTGGCGGTGGGGGTGCCGCGCCGGGGGGTGGTGATGGTGAGCCAGGCGACCGCGTACCGGCCGTCCCGGGGGTGCGGGTCAGGGCGAACGGATGAAGCGGACGCCCTTCGGGCGGCGTCTTTCGGGCCGCCTGCGGCCGTCCGGGGTGCGGGCGGTTCGGCGGCGGGCGGGTGGCCGGTGGTGGGGGTGAGGCTCTTAAGGGAGGGAGGGGGAGGGGCGCTCATGCCGCCCTGCCGTGCGGGTTGTGGGTGATGGACCAGTTCAGGGCGCTGGTGATGACCGGGGTGCACTCGGATTCCCTCAGTCCGGCCGCTTCCCCCGCCCCCTTAAGAGCCGCCTCTACCACGTACCGGGGGAGGTCGCCGGACGCGACGAAGCGACCCAGGGCACGCGCGGCCCGCAGAAGCGTCGCGTTCCGGGTGCCCTCCGCAGCGGTCGCGACGTTCGCCGTTTCGGCCGTGAGGGCCGCTGACGCGTAGCGGGACGCCCGTACGGCCGAGGGTGCAGCCGTTAGTGCCCGCAGTGACTGACAGGGCGTCAGGAGGGCGTACAGCCATTCGGGGAGCGTGACGGCGGGGGCGGGGTCGGTGACCTCGTAGGCCCCGGCGGGGGTGAGGCTGCCTGCTCCGACGACGTACCCGCCCCACGCGCGGGTGTCCACCAGCGGCGCGACCCTGCCCGCAGTACTGCTCATCCGGAGGCCGCGCGGGGCGGTGAAGTACAGGTGCTGCCCGCCTCCCGCAGTCCGGATGCGGCGGGTGGCGGGGACGGCGTGTCCGGCGCGCTCGCAGAGCGCCTGAAAGGTCGTCACCCCGTCAGGGGTGCCCTTCTCGCCCTTGTCCTTGTCGTTCTGCTTGGGCATGTCGAGGTCCACCACGACCAGCCCTGAAGGGCCGGTGGCGATGCCGATGTTGAACGGGGCGGTGGACCACGCGGACCGGATACGGTCCAGGTCGAGGGTGGCGCGCTGCTCCCACTTCCGGTGACCGGTGGCGCAGGTACCGGTCCGGGGGCACCGTGCCTCGCTGTGGAGCGCGGGCCGCTTGGTGCCGGGGCGGAGGGGGAACACCGCCCAACCCCGGTCGGCGGTATCGAGCGCCGCGCGTAGCAGCGCGGCCTTGCGGTCATGGGTCATGCTGGAGGTTCTCCAGTTCGGTGTAAGCGGGCTGGATCACGAGGGCGGCCCCGGACTTTGGCGAGAAGGGGGCCGCCCTCGGTGCTCTGTTAGTCGCAGGTGCAGTCGGGGTGCTCGCTGGAGCCGTTGGCTCCGCATCCCCCGCAGTGCGGGTGCGGGTAGTGGTCGGGGTCGTCGGTGAACTCGAAGTCGTCGTAGGTGTCGTCGTCCACGGGGTGTTCCTTTCAGGAGGCTTTGGGGCCGCGTCGCGGCCTGCGGGGGAGGGGGTTGGTGGTGGTGCCGTGGGGTCGGGTGCCGGAGTCGGTCCGGCGGCCGGGTCCGGGGCCGGAGGGCATGGCGGGTCCGTTGGGGTAGTTGGTGCCGCTTTGAGGGCCGCTCATGGGGCTCCTTGGGTGGGGTTCGAGATGGTGTGGCCGGATCGGTGTGGTCACGGGTTGTGACAGGGAGGGATGTGGCCCGGGGGGCGGGGCCCTTGTTTCCCGGGGGTCTGTGCGTGGTTGCGGGGGTGGGTCCCTGGGTCCCCTGGGGTGGTGATCTGTGCTGATCAGGGCTGGGATGGGGGTTCAGGGACCCGGTCAGGGAGAACTCCCTGTGTCCCTGGCGGGGTCCCTTTACTCTGCGTGGCTGATCGTGGTGTCGTCGGCCCGGTTGTCGAGGGCTGCGAGGACCTTGGTCCGGTTGACGACTTTGTGGCCGTCGGACTTGTGGGGCTTGGCTCCGACGGCTTCGAGGACGCGGGAGAGGTCGGCGAACGTCCATTCGCGGTACTCGCCCGGGTTGAGCGCGGCAAGCCCGTGGAGGACTTCTTGGGTGCGCATCCGGGCGGTGTCTCCGAGGACTTCCGCGATGTCGGCGAGCGGGTCCGCCTGCTCGGCGGTGTCCATGGCGGCCGGGGTGGTGACTCCAGCCCGGCGGGTCTTGGCGCGGTCGGCGACTTCAGCGGCGTGTTCACCGGAGATGAAGTGGGTGCGGATCGTGATGGAGGACTGTCCGGGGGCGAGTTTGACCCCGTCTCCGGCGACGACCACGGTGCCTTTGTCGAGGCCCTGACGGAGCTTGTGCGGGGCGGCGCCGCCGTTGA
>NZ_JBSGUP010000734.1:0-3948 GCF_053607985.1 Streptomyces sp. NPDC055078 | reverse complement strand
TCCCTGATGTGTACAGGACTTAGGTGGTCCCCGGTGTGACGGCGCACTCCGGTTCCACGGCAACCCGCCCGATTACCGGTCCCTCCCGGAGGAAATTCGTGCACGTGACCAGGAACGTGACCAGAAAAAGATCCCCTGCGCGCAGAGCGCTCGCCCTCCTCACCGGCGGTCTCCTCGCCGCCACATCGTTCACCTTCACCGCGCCGCAGCCCGCGGCCGCCGCCGATCCCGAGCCGGCGCCGTCCGCCGAGCAGTTCCAGCAGATCACCCTCGCCAAGGGCGCGGCCGAGACCGGCGAGCCGATGTCCATGGTGGTCCTCCCGGACCGCAGCGTGCTCCACACCTCACGCAACGGTGAACTCCGGATGACCGACTTCACGGGCAGCACCCGCGTCGTCGGCAAGATCCCGGTCTACTCGCACGACGAGGAGGGTCTCCAGGGCATCGGCCTGGACCCGAAGTTCAGCGAGAACCGGCGGGTCTACCTCTACTACGCGCCGCCGCTGGACACCCCAACCGGTGACGCCCCCAACGAGGGCACCGCCGCCGACTTCGCCAAGTTCGATGGCGTCAACCGCCTCTCCCGCTTCACCCTGAACGCCGACGGCACCCTGAACAACGCCAGCGAGAAGAAGGTCATCGACGTCCCCGCGACCCGGGGCATCTGCTGTCACGTCGGCGGCGACATCGACTTCGACGCCCAGGGCAACCTCTATCTGTCGACCGGTGACGACTCCAACCCGTTCGCCTCCGACGGCTTCACCCCCATCGACGAACGGCCCGGCCGCAACCCCGCGTACGACGCCCGCCGTACCTCCGCGAACACCAACGACCTGCGCGGCAAGCTGCTCAGGATCAAGGTCAACGAGGACGCCTCGTACTCCATACCCGACGGAAACCTCTTTGCGCCGGGGACGGCCAAGACCCGCCCCGAGATCTACGCGATGGGCTTCCGCAACCCCTTCCGCTTCAGTGTCGACCAGAAGACCGGTGTCGCGTACGTCGGTGACTACGGCCCCGACGCGGGCGCCGCCGACCCCAAGCGCGGCCCCGCCGGCGCGGTCGGCTTCGTCAAGGTCGACAAGCCCGGGAACTTCGGCTGGCCGCTCTGCAACACCTTCAAGGTCCCCTACGTCGACTACGACTTCGCGACCAAGACCTCCGGCGCCGCCTTCGACTGCGACGCGCCCAAGAACGACTCGCCGCACAACACCGGCCTCACCGATCTGCCGCCCGCCCAGAAGGCGTGGATACCCTACGACGGCGGTTCGGTTCCCGAGTTCGGCACGGGTGGCGAGTCCCCGATGGGCGGGCCCGTCTACCGCTACGACCCGAACAACCCGTCCCCGGTGAAGTTCCCGGAGGCGTACGACGGCAACTACTTCGCCGGTGAGTTCGGCCGCCGCTGGATCAAGCGGATCGAGCAGGGCGCGGACGGCGCGGTCACCAAGATCAACCCGTTCCCGTGGTCCGGCACCCAGGTCATGGACATGCAGTTCGGCCCGGACGGCGCGCTGTACGTACTCGACTACGGCACCGCCTGGTTCGGCGGCAACGAGCACTCGGCGCTCTACCGCATCGAGAACGCGACCGGCGGACGCTCCCCCTCCGCGGAGGTCAAGGCGAGCAAGACCTCCGGCACGTCCCCGCTGCGCGTGAACTTCACCTCCAAGGCCGCCGACCCCGACGGCGACGCGCTGACCTACGCCTGGGACTTCGGCGACGGCGGCAAGTCCACCGAGCCCAACCCCTCGTACCGCTACAAGAAGAACGGCACCTACACGGCGACCCTGACCGTCAAGGACCCGACCGGCCGCACCGCCGCCGCCAGTGTCCAGATCGTCGTCGGCAACACCGCACCCAAGGTCACCCTTGAACCGCCCGCCGACGGAGCGCTGTTCAACTTCGGCGACGAGGTGCCCTTCAAGGTCAAGGTGACCGACCCGGAGGACAGCGCCGCCGGCGCCGACGGCAAGATCGACTGCTCCAAGGTCACCGTCAGCTATCTCCTCGGCCATGACAGCCACGCCCACAAGCTCACCGAGGCCAAGGGCTGCTCCGGCACCATCAAGACCATGGGCGAGGGCGGCCACGACCCCAACGCCAATATCTACGGCGTCTTCGTGGCCGAGTACACGGACAACGGCGGCGGCGGCCAGGCGCCCCTGACCACCAACGACCAGGTCCAGCTCCAGCCGCGCCACCGCCAGGCCGAGCACTTCAGCGCCCAGTCCGGCATCCGCACCTACGACAAGCCCGCCGCCAACGGCGGCAAGACCGTCGGTGACATCGACAACGACGACTGGATCTCCTTCAAGCCGTACAACCTGACCGGCTCGACCAAGCTCACCGCCCGGATCTCCTCCGGTGGCGCCGGCGGCTTCCTCGAAGTCCGCACCGGCTCGCCCACCGGCAGGATCCTCGGCTCCGGGCCCGTGCCCGTCACCGGAAGCTGGGAGACCTTCCAGGACATCGACATCCCGCTGCGGGGCGTGCCGAAGAAGACCACCGAACTCTTCCTGGTCTTCAAGGGCGGCGCCGGAGCCCTGTACGACCTCGACGACTTCGAGTTCTCCAACACCCCGCCGGACCGTACCGCCAAGCGCGTCCTCGTCTTCTCCAAGACGGCCGGCTTCCGCCACGACGCCATCGACTCCGCCAACGCGGCCCTGAAGGAACTGGGCAAGACCAGCAACATCACGGTCGACACCACCGAACAGGCCGCCCAGTTCACCACCAGCAACCTCGCCCGCTACGACGCCGTCGTCTTCAACTCCACCACCGGAGACGTCCTCAACGCCGACCAGCAGAAGGCGTTCGAGAACTACATCTCCACCGGCGGCGGCTATATGGGCGTCCACGCGGCGGCCGACACCGAGTACGACTGGAAGTTCTACGGCGGACTCGTCGGCGCCTACTTCTCCGGCCACCCGGAGATCCAGCCCGGGACCGTCCGCGTCGAGGACGACGACCACCCGGCCACCGAGCACCTCAACGACGAGTGGCCCCGTACCGACGAGTGGTACAACTACGCCGTCAACCCGCGCTCCAAGGTCCGCGTGCTGGCCACCCTGGACGAGACCACCTACCGGGGCGGCACCATGAAGGGCGACCACCCGATCGCCTGGTGCCAGACCTACGACGGAGGCCGGTCCTTCTACACCGGCGGCGGCCACACCAAGGAGTCCTACGCCGAGCCGGCCTTCCGCGGCCATCTGCTGGGCGGACTGCGCTACGCCGCCGGCCAGGTCAAGGCCGACTGCCGCCCGCAGACGGGTGAGCGCTCCCTCTTCAACGGCAAGACCACCGAGGGCTGGAAGCAGGCCGGACCCGGCAAGTTCAGCGTCTCGGACGGCGAGATGCGCTCCGAGGGCGGCATGGGCCTGCTCTGGTACCAGGCCAAGGAGCTGAAGTCCTACTCCCTCAAGCTCGACTGGAAGCTCGCGGGCGACGACAACTCCGGCGTCTTCATCGGCTTCCCGGCCTCCGACGACCCCTGGTCGGCCGTGAACAAGGGCTATGAGATCCAGATCGACGCCACCGACGTCCCCGCCAGGACCACCGGCTCGGTCTACGGCTTCAAGTCGGCCGACCTCAAGGCCCGCGACCGGGTGCTGCGGCCCCCGGGACAGTGGAACAACTACGAGATCAGGGTCCAGGGTGAGCGCGTCCAGGTCTTCCTGAACGGCGCGAAGATCAACGACTTCACCAACAAGGACCCCGAGCGCAGCCTGAAGGACGGCCATATCGGCCTCCAGAACCATGGAGCCGCCGACCAGGCGTCCTTCCGCAACATCACCCTCAAGGAGCTGCCCTCCTAGGCGGCCCCCTCCGAGCGGCGGCGGGCGGGGAGGCGCCCTACCCCCCCCCCCCCCACCCCCAGCACCACCCCCACACCCCCACAAGAACATGCCGGGACGCACTCCGTGGCGAACGACACGTCACGCA
>NZ_JBSGUP010000733.1:0-3950 GCF_053607985.1 Streptomyces sp. NPDC055078 | reverse complement strand
ACCGGTCCGCGCACGGGGCGGACCCGGCCCGTGCGCGGAGGCGGACCCCCGACCCGGCCCCGTGCCCAGGTCGGCGCGGGCTCGCGCGCGGTCAGTTCCAGCTTGCGTGCAGCGGTTTGCCCTCGGCGTATCCGGCGGCGCTCTGCACACCGACGATCGCCCGCTCGGCGAACTCCTCCAGCGAGGCGGCGCCCGCGTAGGTGCAGGAGGAGCGGACGCCCGCGATGATCGAGTCGATCAGGTCCTCGACGCCGGGGCGGTCCGGGTCGAGGAACATCCGCGAGGTGGAGATGCCTTCCTCGAACAGCCCCTTGCGGGCCCGGTCGTACGCCGACTCCTCACTCGTACGGTTGCGGACGGCGCGCGCGGACGCCATGCCGAACGACTCCTTGTAGAGCCGCCCGTCGGCGGTCTGCTGAAGGTCGCCCGGGGATTCGTACGTCCCGGCGAACCAGGAGCCGATCATGACATTGGAGGCGCCCGCGGCGAGCGCCATGGCGACATCGCGCGGGTGGCGGACACCGCCGTCGGCCCAGACGTGCTTGCCGTACTTCTTCGCCTCGGCGGCGCACTCCAGTACGGCGGAGAACTGGGGGCGGCCGACGCCGGTCATCATGCGGGTGGTACACATGGCCCCGGGGCCCACTCCGACCTTGACGATGTCGGCGCCCGCCTCGATCAGGTCGCGCACCCCCTCGGCGGCGACGATGTTGCCCGCGACCAGCGGGACCCGGGGGTCGATCCCCCGGACCGCCTTGATCGCGGAGATCATCGACTCCTGGTGGCCGTGCGCGGTGTCGACGACCAGGGTGTCGATCCCGGCGTCGAGAAGCTGCTTGGCCTTGCCCGCCACATTGCCGTTGATCCCGAGGGCGGCGGCGATCCGCAGCCTGCCCCGGGCGTCGGTGGCCGGGGTGTAGAGGGTGGCGCGCAGCGCGCCCTTGCGGGTGAGGATCCCCGCGAGGCGGCCTTCGGCGTCGACGGCCGGGGCGTAACGCCGGTTGGCGTTGTCGAGTTTGTGGAAGGCGTCACGCGGGTCGATACCGGCGTCGAGGATCAGCAGGTCCCTGGACATGACCTCGGAGAGCTGGGTGAAGCGGTCGACTCCAGTGAGGTCCGCGTCGGTGACGACACCGACCGGCCGGTGTCCGTCGTCGACGACCACGCCCGCTTCATGCGCCCGCTTGGGCAGCAGGGCCAGCGCGTCGGCGACGGTCTGGGTGGGCGCGAGCACGATCGGGGTGTCCAGGACCAGATGGCGCGACTTGACCCAGGCGACCACATCGGTGACGACCTCGATGGGGATGTCCTGGGGGATCACGACGAGGCCGCCGCGCCGGGCGAGGGTCTCGGCCATCCGGCGGCCCGCGATGGCGGTCATATTCGCGGCGACCAGCGGAATGGTGGTCCCGGTGCCGTCTGGGGACGAGAGGTCCACACCCTGACGGGAACCTACGGCGGAGCGCCTCGGCACCATGAACACGTCGTCGTAGGTCAGGTCGTACGGCGGCTTCGAATCATTGAGGAAACGCACGTGCTGGACATCCCAGTCGATCGGAGGGCCCCCGGGCAGCTCAGCCGGGGAAAGCGCACGTACTTCATTGTCCCATGCCGCCGGGATCACCCGCTCTGGGAGAAAGCTCCGGCTCATGAGGGTGGCGCCGGTCAGATCCTCCAAACTCCGGCGCGCGGCGACCGGGCCGCCCTCCTGCCCGCGCTCCCCACAGGAGCGGGCCCGGCCCAGGACCGCCTCAAGGGGCCCCAGGGCCGGGGACCGGTCCCTCAGTCGTCGGGGTCCGCGCGCTCCAGGGCCGGGCGCGGGCCCGCCGGGGCCGCGAGCAGTTGGTCCGCCGCGGCGGTGTCCGTCACCAGGCTGGTGACGAGCCCGGAGCGCAGGACGGCCGCGATGGCCTCTGCCTTGCGCCGGCCGCCCGCGATGGCGACGACCTCGGGGATCCGGCGGAGCCGGTCGGCTTCCACGGTGATGCACCGTTCGCCCAGGTCACGGCCGACGCGGCGGCCGTCGGTGTCGAAGAGGTGGGCGGACATCTCGGCGGCGACGCCATAGGAGGCGTACCGTGCGCGCTCCTCGTCGCTGAGCATGTCGTGGACGGTGGAGATACCGCGCTCCCACGAGCCGATGGAGACGGCCGCGACGGTGACCTTGTCGAAGTACTCGAAGGCACGCGCGATACCGGTCTGGCTGCGCAGCGCGGCGGCGGTCGCCGCGTCGGGCAGCAGCATCGGCGCGTAGATCGGGTGGGCGTCACCGCCCGAGACCTGTGCCGCGCGCCGGACGGCCTCGACCGAGCCGCGCTCGGCGGTCCCCGCGTCGTAGACACCGGTGAGCTGGACGACCGTGCACGGCGGCAGCCGGTCGAGCGCGGCGGCCATATGGATGGTCGACCGGCCCCAGGCCAGGCCGAGCACATCGCCTTCATTGACCAGTTCACCGAGCAGATCGGCGGCCACCTCGCCCAGGTTCTCCGGGTCGGGCGACTCCTCGGCCTCCTCCGCGGGGGACTCGACGACGACCGCGTGCCGCAGCCCGAAGTGGGAGCGGAGCGCGTCGGAGCGCTCGGCGTCCAGTTCGGCGGGGACCCGGATCTCGATGCGTACGAGATCCCGCTCCAGCGCCGTCTCCAGGACCCGGGCGACCTTGAAGCGGCTGACTCCGAACTCCTCCGCGATCTGGATCTTGGACTTGCCCTCCAGATAGAAACGGCGGGCCATGGCCGCCGCCTGCACCAGTTCCGCGGGTCCCATCCGCGGGGCAGACCGTCCCACCGGCCTAGCAGACACCGCGATCTCCTCACTGCTGTTCACACTCCGGACCCGTCATGCTGTCAGATCCGCCGGATGTTGATCAGCCCTGACGGGCCTGGTTCACTTGCTGATCACTCAGCGATTGCTCTGCGTTCGCGTTCCGCGGCTCAGCGTGCGCACGCGCGGGCCGCTCAGTGACGGCAGGCCCACCCCGCCGTCGCGGTGGTCTCCTCCGCGCGGGCGCGCAGCGAGCGCACCGCCTGCGCGGGATCGTCCGCCCCGTAGACGGCGGAACCGGCGACGAACACATCCGCGCCCGCGTCGGCGCACCGCTCGATCGTCGCGTCCGATACGCCACCGTCCACCTGGACCCACAGGTCGAGGCCGTGCTTGGAGATCAGCTCACGGGTACGGCGGATCTTCGGCAGCATGATGTCGAGGAACGCCTGCCCGCCGAAACCGGGCTCCACGGTCATGATCAGCAACATGTCCAGCTCGGGGAGCAGATCCTCGTACGGCTCGATCGGAGTGGCGGGCTTGAGCGCCATCGAGGCCCGTGCGCCCTTGGCCCGGATCTCCCGCGCCAGCCGTACGGGCGCGGCGGCGGCCTCCACATGGAAGGTGACGGAACCCGCCCCCGCTTCGACGTACTGCGGTGCCCATCGATCGGGGTCGGCCATCATCAGATGGCAGTCCAGCGGGATGTCCGTCGCCCGGCTGAGGGACTCCACGACCGGCACGCCCAGCGTCAGATTGGGCACGAAGTGGTTGTCCATCACATCGACATGGAGCCAGTCGGCGCCTTCGACAGCCTTGGCCTCTTCCGCCAGGCGGGAGAAGTCTGCGGAGAGGATGCTGGGGTTGATCTGTACGGCCATGGCCCAAGCCTGCCATGCTCCGGGCCGCTTCCCCGCCCGAGTGGCCCTTCCGGTACGGACCAATGGTGGCGCGAGGTCAGCACAGTCCCCGGTAATCCCGGGCAGTCCCGGCGTTTCGACCGCGCCGCGCGCCCGTCGGCCATGGCTCCCGGGCGCTCATTCCGGGCGGCTTGTCCCGGGCGGCTTGTCCCGGGCGGTTTGTCCCGCGCGCCGGTGCTCCGCCCGGCCGCACTCGTCCCGGGACCGGCGCCCTGAGCGGGCGGCCCGCCGCGCGCCACCGGCCCGGGGCGCGCGAGGGACCAGCCC
>NZ_JBSGUP010000732.1:0-3951 GCF_053607985.1 Streptomyces sp. NPDC055078 | reverse complement strand
GTCCAGGGCCGGAGCGGTCCCGCCCTCGGCCGCCGGAGGGACGCGCCCGCCTCCCGCCGGAGCGGTGCCCGCGCCACGGCGGGGCGGGGTCGCAGCACGGGAGGCGGCGTCGGCGCCACCGCCCCCCAGCCGCCGAGACACGCACTCGGCGAAACGGCCCACCAGTTTGTCCGCCACCTCCGCCAGCACCCCCCGGCCGAACTGCGCCGGGCGGCCGGTGACCGTCAGATCCGTGGTGACGGTGACCGATGTGCCGTCCCCCGAGCCGTTGCGGATGCCGGTCAGGGTTCCGGTCACCTTCGCCGTCGCCGTGCCCTGGCCGCGTACCTCCTTGCCGCGCGCGGTCAGGACCATCCGGTGCGCGGTCTCGTCCCTCTCCTCGAAGACGGCCGTGCCCCGGTACAGCACCGTCACCGGTCCCAGCTTCACCTTGACCCCGCCCGTGACGGTCTCCCCGTCGAACTCCTCCACCGTCGCCCCCGGCATGCACGGCGCGATCCGCTCGATGTCCAGGAGCGCGCGCCACGCCTCGTCGACGGGTACCGGGACAGTAAAGGTGTTCCGCAGCTCCATGACTCCTCCTCGCGCTCGTCACCGGGCCGGGAGCCCCGGTGGGTGGATCGCTCCCGCCGTCCGCGCGAGCGGGGCACCGCTGCCGCCCCAGCGCAGGGCGATGATCTCCGCGGCGATCGAAACGGCGACCTCCTCGGGGGTACGCGCTCCGAGGTCGAGGCCCACGGGCGAGCGCAGCCGGGCGAGCCGGGCCTCGTCCAGACCCCGTTCCCGCAGCCGGGCCAGGCGGTCCTCGTGGGTGCGGCGGCTGCCCATCGCGCCGATGTACGCGGCCGGGGTCCGCAGCGCCACCTCCAGCAGCGGGACGTCGAACTTCGGGTCGTGGGTGAGGACGCAGAGCACGGTCCGCTCGTCGACCTCCGTGGCGCGCAGATAGCGGTGCGGCCAGTCGACGACCACCTCGGCCACCTCGGGGAACCGTCGCGGGTCGGCGAAGGCGGGCCGGGCGTCGCAGACGGTGACGCGGTAGCCGAGGAAGGCGCCGATACGGGCCACCGCCGCCGCGAAGTCGATCGCGCCGAAGACCAGCATGCGCGGCGGCGGCGCGAACGCGTGCAGAAAGACGGTGACCCGGTCCTCGCGCCGTTCACCGTGCGGGCCGTAGTGGCGGGGGCCGGTCGCTCCCCTGGCCAGTTCGCCGCGCGCGTCGTCGGTGACCGCCGCGTCAAGTCCGGCGGAACCGAGTGAGCCCGACACCGAGTCGGGCCCGACCGCGAGGGCCGCACCGCGCGGGGCGGGGCCGTCCACGACGGTGGCGAGGACCACGGGGCGGTGAGCGGCGACGGACGCGGCGAGGTCGGCGAACGACGGATCGGTGCGGGCCGAGACCGACCGTACGAGGACGGTGATCTCGCCGCCGCAGGTGAGGCCGACGGCGAAGGCGTCCTCGTCGCTGTAGCCGAACGTCTCCAGCCGGGGACGCCCGTCCTCGGCGACCTCCTTGGCCAGTTCGAACACCGCGCCCTCCACACAGCCCCCGGAGACACTGCCGACCACCTCGTCCCCGGGCCCCACCGCCATCGCCGCGCCGGGGCCGCGCGGGGCGCTGCGGCTGACCGCGACGACGGTGGCCAGGCCGAACGGGTTTCCGGCGGCGTACCAGCGGCTGAGCGCCGGGAGGATCTCACGCACGAGCGACACCCCCAGTGCCCCTCGCGCCCCTTATGCCCCTCGCCCCCCGCACCGTGTCCGCCAGCCGCTCCAGCGCGGCGATGCTGTGTCCTTCGGTGAACGCGTCCACGGAGGGCAGTGCGGCCGCCATCCCGGCCGCGAGCGGCTGATACCCCGGGCGGGCCTTGCGGGGATTGGCCCAGACCACCCGGTGGGCCAGTCGGCGCAGCCGCCGCATCTGGGCGGCGAGCAGCGCCGGGTCCCCGCGCTCCCAGCCGTCGGAGATGACGACGACCACCGCCCCCCGGGCGGTCCCGCGCTGCCCCCAGCGGTCCAGGAAGGCGCGCAGCGTCTCACCGAGCCGGGTGCCGCCGCTCCGGTCGGGGACGGCCGCCGCGGCGGCGGCCAGGGCTTCGTCCGGATCGCGGTGCGCCAGCTCCCGGGTGACTCGGGTCAGCCGGGTGCCGAGGGTGAAGACCTCGGTGGTGCGCGAGCCCCGCACGGCGGCGTGGGCGAACCGCAGCAGCGCGTCCGCGTACGGGTCCATGGAACCGCTGACATCGAGCAGCAGCACCACCCGGCGCGGCCGGTCGGTCCGGGTGCGGTGGCGCAGTGCGGCGGGTTCACCGCCGTGCCGCAGGAGTTCGCGGACCGTGCGCCGAGGGTCGAGTACGCCGCGCCCGGCCGGACGCAGCCTGGCGGTCCTGCGCGCCTCCCCGGTGAGGGTGAACGCGGCGAGCAGCCGGCGCAGTTCGGCGCGTTCCGCCGGGGAGAGAGCGGCAATATCGCGCCGGCGCAGCACCTCGGTGGCGCTCGCCGACGACCCGGCCCGGTGGGCCGTGCGGCCGTCGCCCGGCGCCGGGGTCCCGGCGGGCGCGGGGCGTGTGAACACGCGCGGCACGGCGGCGGGCCGCCGTCGGACCGGGGGCGGCGGGCGGCCGAAGCAGGCGGCGAAGACCCGGTCGTAGCGTTCCAGGTCGTCCCGGCTGCCGCAGAGGGTGAGCCGGCCCGCCCAGTACACGTCCCGGCGGCGCTGCGGCCCGAGGACGCCGAGCGCCCCGAGGAACGCCTGGACCCGCTCGGAGTCCGCGGCCACGCCCGCCGCGCGCAGCCTGTGCGCGAAGCCGATCACGACGGCCGTGGGGTCGGGGGCTCCCGCCATGGCGCTCACACTCCCCGGTCCGCGAGGATCGCGGTCAGATCGAGTGTGCGGGCGCGTTCCGCGTCCTCGTGGTACTTGAGTACGGAGCCGAGGGTGGCCAGCGCCAGATCCGCGTCCAGCTCCCGTGCGCCGAGCGCGTCGAGGGCCTCGGCCCAGTCGATGGTCTCGGCGACGCCCGGGGGCTTGCGGAGTTCCTGGGTGCGCAGGTGCTGGACGACTGCGGTGACCTGGGCGGCGAGCCGTTCGGTCACCTGGGGGCGGCGGATCCGGACGATCGCGAGTTCGCGGTCGAAGCCGGGGTGGTCGAACCAGTGGTACAGACAGCGCCGTTTCAGGGCGTCGTGGACTTCGCGGGTGCGGTTGGAGGTGAGGACCACCACGGGCGGCCCGGCCGCCCGCAGGGTGCCCAGTTCGGGGACGGTGACCGTGTACTCGGAGAGCAGTTCCAGCAGGAGCGCCTCGAATTCGTCGTCGGCCCGGTCGATCTCGTCGATGAGCAGTACGGACGGATGGGTCTCCAGGGCCCGCAGCAGGGGGCGCGCGATCAGGAACCGTCTGCTGTACAGCTCGCTCTCCAGCCGGTCCGCGTCGGTGATCCCGGCGGCCTCGGCGGCCCGCAGATGCAGGAGCTGGCGCGGGAAGTCCCAGTCGTACAGGGCCTGGGAGGCATCGATGCCCTCGTAGCACTGGAGCCGGATCAGCGGGGCGTCGATGGCCTGGGCGAGCGCGGAGGCGAGCGCGGTCTTGCCGGTGCCCGCGTCGCCCTCGCAGAAGACGGGCCGGTGCAGTCCGAGCGCGAGGAAGCAGGCGACGGCGAGGCCGTCGTCCACGAGATAGCCGGTCCGCTCCAGCCGCGTCCGCAGCTCACCGGGCCCTTCCGCCACGGTCCGACGCCCGTCCGGCCCTTCCCCCATGCCCCGGCGTTCACCCGGCCCTTCCGCCACCGTCCGACGCCCGTCCGGTTCTTCCCCCATGCCCCGGCGTTCACCCGGCGCTTCCTCCCTGCCCAGACGTTCACCCGGCCCTTCCGCCATGGCCCGCAGCCCACCCGGCCCCTCCCCCATCGCCCGGCGTTCGCCCGGTCCTGCCGACATCGCCCGCACCCG
>NZ_JBSGUP010000731.1:0-3953 GCF_053607985.1 Streptomyces sp. NPDC055078 | reverse complement strand
GGGCAGTCCCGGCAGGCCGGGATGGTGGTGGAACTGGCCGTCCAGGGCGAGAGCCGCGTGTACGCCCCCGAGGTCGAGCAGACCGCGTACCGGGTGGTCCAGGAGGCCCTCACCAACGTCCACAAGCACGCGGCCGGCGCGAAGGTCATGGTCCGGCTCGCCCACCGTGACGCCGAGATCGCCATGCAGGTCGAGAACGGCACCCCGGACCACTCCGACGCGGCGGACGCGGGGCTGCCCAGTGGGGGCAACGGGCTGGTGGGAATGCGGGAGCGGGTGCTGGCGCTCGGCGGGGTGTTCGTGTCCGGGCCCACCGACAGCGGCGGCTTCCGCGTCTCGGCGGTCCTCCCGCACCGTACGGCCTGAGCCGGGGCGCCTGCCGGGCCCCCTGCGCGCCGCCTCGGTCCCGGGCCCCCTGCCCGCCCGGCCCCGTGTGCCCCGCACGGGCCCGCCCGCCCGCATGGCCTCGGGGTCCTGCCGGAGCCTCTGCCCTGCCCAGCGCGCGCCACATGGCCGAGGCCCTTGCCCAGCGCGCGTCCCTTGTCGGGGGCGCTGCCCCCGAACCCCTGCTCCTCAAGCGCCGGAGGGGCTGGAATTCAGGCCCTCGCCCAGTACGGGCAGGTAATTGCGCGCCCCTGGCCCCGGAGTTCTGCACCTTCCGGCTAGGAGGGCGGGCAATTTCAGCCTGTCCGGCGTTTGAGGACGGAACCGGTGCGCCGGAGGGCCCGCGCGCCTGGCCCCGGGGTCCTGCTCCTTCCGGCTACGGGGGCGGGCAATTTCAGCCTGTCCGGCGATTGAGGACGGAACCGGTGCGCCGGAGGGCCCGCGCCCCTGGCCCCGGGGTCCTGCTCCTTCCGGATGCGAGGGCGGGCAATTTCAGCCTGTCCGGCGATTGAGGACGGACCGGTGCGCCGGAGGGCCCGCGCCCCTCGGGAGGGCGTGCCGGGGAACGGGCCAAGATGACCCCGAGCCCCCCGCAGGGGTAGCGCGGGACCGGGTGTCAGCCGAGCGTCAACCGCTTGGGCTGGAGGCCCATGAGCAGTGAGGTGAGGGCGTGGTCGATGCCGGGCCCCAGGTACCAGTCGCCGGTGTGGTCGATGCTGTACACCCGCCCCTCCGCGTCGATCGCCAGGACCGCCTGGTCCTCGCCCTCCATCCCCAGCGGGGAGATCTCCGTCTCCAGGGCCCGCCCCAGATCGGCCAGCGTGCGCGCCAGATGGAGACCGGCCAGCGGGTCCACCCGGACCACGGGCGGTGCGGTCTGGCGGCCGGGGCCGAGGGCGGCGATCCGCAGGCCGCCGAACTCCGCCCATGCCTCGACCGCCGCCGGGAAGACCGTGTGCTGATGGCCCGCGGGCGACTCATGGGCGCGCAGGGCGTCGGCCCACTGCTCGGCCAGTTTGATGTCCCAGCGGCCTGGCTGCCAGCCCGCCTCGCGCAGCGCGGCGTCGACGGCGACCGGGAACCTGGTGGTGCTGAGATTCTGGGGCATCGGTTTGATTTCAGCCATTTCAGTCAGTCGGGGGTATCTGTCGCGGCCGGGCCCACCGCGCGTACCCCGAAGTGGTCGAGCAGCGCCGTACAGGAACGGCAGGGTGGCGCGTAGCTGCCGTGCAGCGGATCACCGTCCTCGCGGATTCTGCGGGCCGTCAGCTTCGCCTGCTTCAGCGCGCGCTTCGCCTCGCTGTGCGTCAACGGCTTCTTCCGGGCGCGTTTGGACCGTTTGCCCTCCGCCGTGGTGAGCTGGCGCGAGAGCAGAATCGCCTCTGGGCAGCGCCCGGTGAACCGCTCGCGCTGGCCGCTGGTCAGCGTGTCGAGGAAGTCCTGTACGAGAGGGTGGAGCACGGGCGGCTGATCGCCCTTTCCCGCCGTTGACGTCAGGGTTTCCCCGCGTACGGAGAGTGCCGCCGCGACGGCGGGCAGGATGCCGTCGCGCCGGTGGCTGAGCGCGGGCGGCCGGGCCGTTTCCTCGGTGCTGCTCCAGCTGAGCCGAGGGTCGCCGGAGGTGTCCGGCGTGCTTGGTTGCGCTGTGTGCATGGTGCTTTGGTCCCCTCCCGTGCACTCCCCCGACGGCGAACAGCCTGCCAAACGCGGTGCATGGTGGGGAAGCTGGGTCGCTGAAACGTGTCGCCCATTCGGCGTACGGTCACCCGGTTGTCACCGCTCGTGATGGCGGAGGAGCGTCGGTACCACTCCTTGCCCCACCGCATAGGCTGTCCCGGAAACCAGCAGCCAGCAGGGGGCAGATCGCCATGACGACAGGTCGGCAAGGGCTGGGGGCACCCCCAGGCCCCCACGCGGGAGCCGGGGGACCCGTCAACGTACCGAACAGTGCCGGACAGCCGTCGAACGGCCCGGCTCCCGTCGCGCCACCGAACGCGGCCTACGCCGGTCAGCTCGTGAACTTTCCGGATCCCGTACGCAACTCCCGTCATCCGCGCGGTGTGCGGATCGACGCCGACGGTTACCCGGACTTCTCGCCGTACGCCCGCGCCGCCGCGGAGATCGCCGAGCCCCCCGCCGGGTTCGGCGTCGACGAACTGCGGCTGACCGACTATGTGTCGGCGAACGCCGCCCTGCACGCCGACGGTCATGAGCTGTGGGAGACGATCCCCTCGGTCGCCACCCCACACGGCTGGACCTGGCACCACCGGCGCGGCACCCGCCGCCTGGAGCTGGTCCCGGTCGAGGTGAAGGCGCTGCTGCGGCACCACGGCGGCCTCGCGACGACCGCCGTCGACCAGACGAAGCGCGGCACCCGCCCGCTCCAGGAGACCCGGCCCGCGCACTTCGGGCTGCCCAGGGGCACGCTGCCCGTCTCCGAGCAGCAGTTGCTCGGCGTGGAGGAGGAACTGGGTTACCGGCTGCCCGGCGCGTACCGCAGCTTCCTCAAGGCGGCGGGCGGCTGCGCCCCCGTCGGCGCGGCGCTCGACGCCGCGCTGGGGCTGCTGGTGGACCAGCCGTTCTTCACCGTGCGCGACGAGGCGGCGGTCAACGACCTCGTCTACGTCAACAAGTGTCTGCGGGACCATCTGACCAAGGACTATCTGGGTGTCGCGTTCGTCCAGGGCGGCATCCTCGCCGTCCAGGTCAGGGGCTCGGCGGTCGGCTCGGTCTGGTTCTGCGCCTACGACGACGCCCGCGACCGGGACGGCTGGGGCGTTCAGCAGCGCGTGGACACCCTGCTGCTGCCGTGCGGCAACGACTTCGACGACTTCCTCCAGCGGCTCGCGGGCAACCCGCCTGAGCTGGAGACCGTGGCGAACCTGATGGTGGACGGCGGCTTCGCCCGCGCCGTGCCCGTCTCGGACGAGAGGTGACGGTCCGGTGGTGACCTTTGCACAGGCGCAGGAGCGCGCCGAAGAGTGGGTCAACGGCGAGGTGCCCGCGTATCAGCACCGTGAGGTGCGGGTACGGGAGTTCGAGCTGGGCTTCGTCGTCTGGGCCGAGGACCGCGAGGGCGGCGCCCGCTCGGACGGCGGACAGCAGCGGCTCGTCATCGCGCGGGACAGCGGCGAGGCGACGCTGTGGCCCGGTCTGCCGGTGGGCGAGGTGATCCGCCGGTACGAGGAGGAGTACGGCGCCCAGGCGGCGGCGACGGCCGCGCCCGAGCCGCCGCGGCGCATCGATCTGAACCAGACGTCCTTTCTGCTGACTCCACCGGAGTGGCTACAGGACGCGGCGGACAAAATCGGCATCCCGGACAATCGCCCGTCGTCGTCCCCGGCTTCCGCCGCCGGAACCGCCTCCGCGCCTCCGGCTGCCGTGCCCGTGGACGCCGTGCCCCCGGCTTCCGCCGCGCCGATGGCCTCCGCGCACCAGGCTTCCGCGCACCAGGCTTCCGGGCCCGTGGACGCCGCCCCTGCGGACGCCCCGCCCGCCGACGCCGTACCGGCGCCGGGGGCGGCGTCCCGGGACGACTGGTCACTGCCGGGTGCCGGCGCGTCAACGGG